>JAFQEF010000079.1 GCA_017399165.1 Akkermansia sp. | reverse complement strand
TCGAACTTAACTATCACCCGTTTCACGGGTTCGGTGTATTATTCATCGGTTCGAGTGGTTTCGCTCGCCGTTGGCTCGCTGCACCACTCGCTAAATAAAATGACGCCCCGCAGAGCGGGGCTTACAAAATTCCGCTCGCCTACGGCTCGCCCCCCACACACAAATTAGTATTTGGCGAGTTTTTAGAGATGTCCAATTTGCGATTTGCGAATTAAAAGTAAGCGGCTTACGTCGACGCTGGAATAAAAGAAAGCTTACGACAATGAATGGGCTTTATGATACCCCGGCCAAGGAAGATTCGTCAAAATGCACCGATTTTGAGTACACAATGGCTATATTCCCTTATGATTTTCGTAAACGGTCGGGTCCGGCACTCCGGCTGCTTCAAAGGACTCCTTGCGCTCTCGGCAGGTGGCACATTGCCCACAGTGCTTCACCCCGCCGCAGTAGCAAGAGTAAGTGTGGGCATAGTCCACGCCCATGGCTGCCCCCATGGCGGTAATCTCTGCTTTGGTGTTGTTGATGAAGGGACGCAGTATTTGCAGCTCGGCATAGGTGCCCAGAGATATGGCACTTGCCATGGCATTCATGAAATCCTCTCTGCAATCGGGGTAAAGCGCGTGGTCTCCGCCATGGGCGGCTATCACGATGCCCTCCGCGCCGTTGCTCTCTGCAATGCCGGCGGCAATGGCCAAGAAAATACCGTTGCGAAACGGCACCACGGTTTGCTTAAGGTTATCCTCCGCATAGTCGGCTGCAGGTATGGCATCCGCACCGCTGAGCAGGGCACTTTGCAGGTGGGCGGAGATGGCGCGTATATCTATCTCATGGTATGGAACCCCCAGTTTTTGCGCCTGCCAACGCGCACATTCCAATTCTCTGGCGGCGTGGTTGCTGCCATAGTCAAAGGAGAGGGCACACACCACCTCATGGTGGGTATGTGCCCAGTAAAGCGCGGTGGTGGAGTCCAACCCGCCGGAGAGTAAAACGGCTACTTTCATGCAGGGCGGTTCTCCGGCTTGTGCTCGGCGGTGCAGGTAAGCTGAATACCGCCACGTGCTCCGAATCTGCCTTCCACCTTCATCCATGCGGGGTCAACGGCTGCCACCAAGTCATCCAATATGCGGTTCACTACCTGCTCATTAAAAGCAGCATAGTTGCGGAAGGATACAAGGTAGTACTTGAGGCTCTTTGTCTCCACCACTTTTTCTGCCGGGGTGTAGGTGATGGTGAGCTCACAGCTGTCCGGCTGCCCGGTAACGGGGCAAAGGGAGGCAAACTCATGCGTGGTGAGGGTTACCACATACGGTCGCTGCGGGCTGCGGTTCGGGAATGCCTCCAGCTTGGCTTCCTCCGGGCTGCTGAAGAAGGCGCTGTGCTTGCCGAGCAGGGAAAGGTCTTTGTTGTCCATGGTGTGCTATTATGCTTTTGTGAGTTTGTAACCGTCTTTGCCGTCTTTCATGGCCCAGCCCAGCTCTGCAAGCTTGCCGCGCAGGGCATCTGCCGTGGCCCAATTTTTGGCAAGGCGGGCTGCCCAGCGTTCATCTGCAATGGCTTTGATATCCTCGGGTACCTCAATGTCGGCATCGGGATCAGGCAGTTGCAGGCCCAAGGCCTCCATGATGAATCGGAACGCCCTCCACAGCTTGGTGGCTTCCGTTTTCTCCATTTCGGAAGGTTTTACACCCTTGATGGCACTGAACACGTGGCCGAGTGCCTCGGGGCAGTTCAAATCGTCCTCCAAGCTATCCCAGGCAGATTGGAACATGCCCAAGTTCGGGGCTTTCTTGACCAGGTCTCGGTAGGTGGGCTCTTTTTCGCCACTGGCTTTGGCAAGCTCTTTGTCAAAGCGCCCCAGCTTATTGAGGGCACTGGTGGCATCTTTCATACCGCTGAGGGTGAAATTCAGCGGGCGGCGGTAATAGGCACCTGCCAGCACATAGCGCAGGGCGGCAGGGGTGTAGCCCATTTCTTGCAACTGGTTTAAGGTGTACATGTTGCCCAAGCTCTTGCTCATCTTGGCACCATCTACCAGCAGGTGGGTTACGTGGAACCAATGGCGCGCAAAATGCCCCCCGCAGGCGCAACGGCTCTGGGCTATCTCGTTCTCATGGTGCGGGAACACTAAGTCCACACCGCCGGAGTGTAAGTCAAAGGTGTCGCCAAGGTACTTGTGGCTCATGGCAGAGCATTCCAAGTGCCAGCCGGGGCGCCCCTCTCCCCAGGGGGAGGGCCAGAAGTTCGGGCCGTCTTCCGGGCGGCGGGCTTTCCACAGCACGAAATCTGCCACGCTGTCTTTCTCGTACTCATCCGTATCGGCTCGCGTGTTGGCGGTTTTGCCGAGGTCGAGCTCTTGGCGGTCCAGGTGTGCCAGTTTACCGTAGTCGTTGTAAGAAGAAATGCGGAAGTATACGGAGCCATCGTCGCTCCGGTAGGCGTGGCCGCCCTCCATGAGCTTTTGCACAATGTCAAGCTGCTCTTTGATATGGGCTACTGCGCTGGGTTCCACATGCGGGGAAAGGCAGTTAAGAGCTTTGCAATCTTCGTGGAACTTGGCCGTCCATTTAGCCGTGTATTCTCCCAGCGGCATGCCTTGGGCTTGAGAGTTGCGGATTGTCTTGTCGTCCACATCCGTCAGGTTGCGTACATGCTTGGTGCGCAACCCTCCCAGCTCTACCACGCGGCGAAAAACATCCTGCACGACAAAGGTGCGGAAATTGCCGATGTGTGCCGCGGCATACACAGTGGGGCCACAACAGTAGAAGCGCAGCTGCTTGCCGTCCTCTGCCTGCACGGGCTTGAGAGCCCCCGTCTGTGTATCGTATAAGTTCAACATAACGCGCGTAGTATGCACGCGAGCACACGTTTTGTCAAGCTTGCAGCTTGTCAATGCTCTCTTTAAATTTTGTTATTGCTGAATTTTTGCTTGCCATTGGCTAAAAGTTATGGCAGATTATGCGTAAATAATACCTTTTTACTATGAAAATGTTTAAATGGATGCCTTTGTTGGCAATTCTCGGTTTAGGAATGGCTGCACCTTTGTTTGGTGAAAACGAGGGTAACAGTGTACCTGTGCTTGAAGAAACTGTACTGCTGGCTGATGACGATGATGATGAGGCATCTGATAAATCCTCTAAGAAAAAAAAGAAGACCAAGAAGGATAAAAAGAGCAAGAAACGCAATGTAGGTAAAGCTGCTCAACAAAAGCGCAAGGAGCTGCGTGATAAAGGTATACGTAATGTCCGTGCCAAATCCCCCAACGGTTGGCCTGATAAAATACCCGTGCCGGAGGATACCACCCTTAAGCAGGGCGAAAAGCAGGGACAATTCTTTGTGTATGAAACCAATAACTATATCTTCTTTACCCCGGTGGAGATAGATGAAAACGCCTGCGACACGGTGGGGCGTCTGTTCGAGTGTGCGTATGCTGCCAATCAGGCCGTGGGGGAGGTGCTGCCGGTCCCGCGCACGGAGGAGGACCGTGAGGGTAAGAAATACCGTGTAGAGCTGTGGCCCACTAAACAGCAGTATGTTGCGCAGGGCGGTTCCCCCACATCTGCCGGTGTGTTCATGTTCAGCTCTCGCAAAATGCCGGGGGATAACGGCCCCATTACGGAAAAAACATTGGCTAGCGATAAAGTGATGGTTCCGTTTGAGTCCCTCGGCTTGTCTGCGGATGGGCATGTTGCCAAGAACGATATCGACACCCATGTGTTGGTGCATGAGCTCACTCACCAAAACTTTGTGTTCAATGGTTTACCCATTTGGTGCAATGAGGGCTGGGCAGAGTACGTGGGCTATGTGCCGTATGTGGGTGAGGATTTGGATTTTACCCGTTGCTATGCTGTGATTCTGCACAAGGCTAAGGAGCAGTCCTCTCACGGTGCGCTGGATTTTCCCTTTACTTTAGAGGAGTTCCTGACCATGGACCAAGAAACCATGTACTCATACATGGGGCAGGGTAAGGATACCTATACGCTTGCTACCATGATTATTACCTTCTATGTGCATTTAGATGGTAAGAAAGGTGTGGAAGCCCTTAAAACATACATGCAGGCTTTGATAGACGGTGAATCCCACGAGGCGGCTACGAAGCACCTCATTGAACCGCATAAAAACTCAGAGAAACTGCAAAAGGATTTCATTAAGGCATGGAAGAGCAAAAAAGTGCCTGTTTCCTTTAAGGCGGTAGACGATTGATTTACCCCGGAAAGAATCCCAAAAAAGCAGCAGGCCTCATTACCTGCTGCTTTTTTTTGACTGAGTAAACAAAAAGATGATTGTCATCCCCGGGCTCGAGAAATTACGGTCTCTTTCACATGTGTCAAAAAATTGGTATTGCCACAGCGAGGGTATTGTGATATGTTTTCTGCATGAAAGCCGCCCCTGTGTTATGTGCTTTGTTGTCTACCCTCTGTTGGAATGTTTCGGCGGGGGAAGAGTTGACTTTTGAGTGGGAAGTATCGCTTGATTCTTTGTCTCCGGCTCCGTCTACCGCTATGGAAGCACATATGCAAGATGTGCAGGCTGTGTACCGCGAATTGGTGCGAGTTCATCCCGTTTATAAGGCTGGTGTGGGTACCGCCTCTAACAAAGCTGCATGTGTAGATGCTGTAAAGGCTGCAACGGAGAAGATTCGCCCGGTGTGCGCTCGCTTGCGTGCTTTGCCCCCGGCAGAATTACGGCAGATTATTTTGCTGGCAGATGCTATTGCCTGGCAGAGCGATTGGCTACTCGATTCTTACATGGCAGAGCATAACTTGGATGCTGAGCTGCAATCCAACCTCTGTGGTTTGGAGCTTGTGGCAGAGTTGAGCGATTTTATTGAGGAAACATTGCATGATCCGTTGACAAGTGCGGAAGAAGAGGCTGCATTACGGGAGCTGTTGGCCCTGTTTGGTGGAGAGGATTATTTGCCCATGCCTCGCCGCTTGTTGGACCACCGTTTTGCCAAGGATTACAAAACAGCCTACGATTTTTTTAAAGAGTTTTATGCTGCCGGCCTGTTGAAAGCTGATGATGCCTGCATCAAAAAGTTGACGGAATTGGCTTCGTGGCTCGCTTACCTCTTGCAAGGGGGGGAGGCGGACCGCTTGCGTGTGGCGGCATTGGCCAGTGCCTATCAGCAAGCCCTAGCTGCACACAAATTGCCCCGGCCTGTGTATCTGACCGGTGAAGTTAAAGATATGACTGCGTTAGAAATAAAACGCAAGGAAGCTTTGGAGGCGTTCTTTAACAAATTGCCCGAGCTGAAAGGCTTTTTCATGTGGGGCATCCGTTGTAATCCGTTGTAGAATGTAACAACGCGCGGAAAACGTCTCTGTTTTTTCTCTTTAAGTGTGCATACTTTGCGCTTTTCAAACAGGCAGAAGTATGTTAGGCTGTGGGCATGGCAGCAAGTTTTGCAATCATATCTCTGGGCTGTGCCAAGAATCTGGTGGATTCTGAGGTGATGGCGGATCGTCTTTTGGGTGCCGGGTTTACCAAGGTGGAGCCCGAGCAGGCAGAGGCGCTTATCATCAACACCTGCGCATTTATTGACCCCGCTAAGCAGGAGGCGATAGATACCATTTTTGCTGCCACCCGCGCCCGCGATGAGGGTGAAGCCCCGGCTGAGCAGAAAATTCTGGTGGCAGGCTGCCTTTCCCAACGCTATGCCAACGACCTCGTGAAGCTGATGCCCGAGGTGGACTGTTTTATCGGCGTAGATAAAGTGCTTGAGGTGGTAGATATTGTGAATGCCACTTTAAATGGCACGGGCGAGAAGGTGTACAGCACCAAGGTTTCCAAATTGATGCCGGATTTTGGCGATACTCGCTACCGCCTTACGGGTAAGCATTTTGCCTATGTTAAGATTGCAGAGGGCTGTAACCATGCCTGCGCCTATTGTGTGATACCGCGTATTCGCGGTGGCCACCGCAGCCGCCCGCAGTCAAGCGTCATGCGAGAGGTGCGAGCCTTGGTGGCGGCCGGGGTGAAAGAAATTAACCTTATTGCCCAAGATACCACCTATTACGGTATGGATAAATGGGAGGGCGGTGCCACCAAAACCAGCGGAGTAGACTCCGCACGCGGTGAATCTTTGGCAACGCTGCTGCGTGAAATTAACGCTCTGCCGGGCGAGTTCTGGGTGCGCGTGCTTTACACCCACCCCGCCCATTGGAGCCAAGAGCTTATCGATGTATTTGCCACGTGCGACAAGGTGGTGAAGTATGTTGACATTCCCTTGCAACACATCGCTGCTCATATTCTGGAGGAGCAGCGCCGCAAGACGGATGGCGACTATATCCGCAAACTCATACGCGACCTCCGCGCCGCTGTGCCCGGTATCGGCCTGCGCACCACGTTCATCAGCGGGTTGCCTAATGAAAATGAGGAGGACCACGCCGAGCTGCGCGACTTCATCCGCGAGTTCCGTTTTGAGCGGGCAGGGGTGTTCCCCTACTCAAAAGAAGAGGGCTCTTTAGCTGCCAAAATGAAGAACCAGGTGCACCACGCTACCCGCAAACGCCGTGCTAATGAGCTTTCCATGATTCTTGCCGGTATTGCAGATGAGATTGGGCAGGATTGCATCGGCCAAACCATCCGCGTGTTGGTAGATGCCCCCGGCATTGCCCGTGGCCCGTGGGATGCGCCGGATGTAGACGGCACCATCCACGTTGACCCCGCTTTGCCCGTAGGTGAGTTTGCCAATGTCCTTATTACCGACTCCATTGCCTACGAGCTCTTTGCCGAGGGGGCCGTTGATATGCCCGAGGAAGAGTAATTTAACCACTCTTTCGGATGATTTGCTTGTAGCTGTTGCTTGATAAATGGTGATTTTTTGTATTGCAATCTTGGTCGGTGCGCGTTAGAATAACGGCGTTATGAGTAAAGCCAAATCAGAATTGCTTGAAATCTTGCTGGCAAAGTCCATCAAGACCGGTCATTTTATTCTTGCTTCCGGTAAGGAGAGCGACTTGTACTGCGATTGCCGCGTGACGGCTTTGGATGCCCGTGGCGCTAACCTCATCGGCGAGGTAGGCTGGCAGCTGGTGCAAGAGGAGATTTTGCCCAAGTTCCCCGAGGCTACAGCCATTGGTGGCATGACCATGGGGGCAGACCCCATTTCTCTGGCCATCGGTATGTACTCTGCCTCTGCAGAGAAACCGCTTTGCGTCTTCACCGTGCGTAAGGAGGCCAAGGACCACGGCCGTGGTAAGCGTATTGAGGGCAACTTTGCTGCCGGGCAGCAGGTAATTGTGGTGGATGACGTTATCACCACCGGCGGCTCCACCCTTAAAGCTATTGATGCCATTGAGGCAGAGGGTGGCAAGGTGGTGGCTGCTTTGGTGCTGGTAGACCGCCAGGAGGGTGGCCGCGAGGCTATTGAAAGCCGTGGTATCCCCGTGTTCCCCATGTTCACCCGCGCCAGTATCTTCGGCGATAAATAAGGTATAAAGGACAAGGTACAAGGTGTACGGGGCGGGGTTAGTTCGTCCTTCGTCATTCGTAAATCGTAAATCGTAAATCAAGATGTTGCCCGTAGTTGTAGGAATTGAGGGGCCGGTGCTGACGGCGCGTGAGCGCGAGCTGTTCTCTCGCCTGCAACCTGCGGGCTACATTTTGTTTACCCGTAATATAATGGATTGCGAGTTTACCCGCGAGCTGACGGATGAGCTGCGCGCCTTGACCTCCGGACCGGATGAGCCCATCATCGCCATCGATCAAGAGGGCGGACGCGTGGTGCGTACGGCGGATATCTTTGTGCAGCATCCCTCTGCGGCAGAGCTGTGTGCCACGCAAGATGACACCCTCATTACCCGCGCTGCCTATTATAATGCCCAATGCTTGCATTCCTTGGGTGTCAACACTAACTTTGCCCCGGTGTTGGATATAGGCTCTGCCCGCGCCAATGCCTTGCCGAGCCGTTGCTGGGGTATGGATTCTCAAGCGGTTACCTCTTGGGCGGGGATTTGGAACCGCGCGCAAATACGTGCCGGTATTGCTACTTGCGGCAAGCATTTCCCCGGAATGGGCAGGGCAGAGTGCGACCCTCACTTCGACCTCCCCGTTCTGCACGGCTCGAAAGATGCCTTTTTAGCAGAGGATTCCATCCCTTTCCATGCCCTTATGCCGGAGCTGCCGTCTATGATGATTGCCCATGTGCTCATTCCTGAGATAGACTCCGAGCTGCCCACCTCTTTATCCCCCGCATTGGTGCAGGGTTTTTTGCGTACTCAGTTGGGGTACAACGGCATTATATTTACGGATGACTTGTGCATGGGCGCTATTGCCAAACAATACACCCCTGCAGAGTCTGTGCCTATGGCGCTTAAAGCCGGGTGTGATCTCCCCCTAGTTTGTCACAATGCCTGTGACCACTTGGAGCCTATTGCCGCAGCCGTTGCTCAACTGCCGGATACGGTGCTGGAGGAAGTGGAGCGCCGCATCAACAGTTTCCGTTTCCCGCTTTCTGCTCGCCCAATCATGAGCTTTATTGAGTGGCACGATTATCTTGAAGACAACCGCGTCTTTAATGCAGAGGTACCCGCTCTTGCCACCCCCGCCCCCGGCTCCCCCGTGCAGGATTATTGATGTGGATGTTCCTTTACCCATTGCCACAGTCAAAGAAAAAATAACAGAACCTAATTTTTAGCTTGTCAAGTGAGTGCGGGTGTGGTACCCTTGGCGCACTTACGCCACAAAATCTCAACCATGAACAAGACTCAGCTCATTAACGCTATTCGCCACGAAATGGGGGAAGATGCTACTCTCAAAGCCGCAACAGAGGCTCTCAATGCCACTTTGGCCGCCATTACAAAGGCCGTTGTTACGGAGAAAGTTCAAATTCAGGGATTCGGTACCTTTGAGACTAAGAGACGCGCTGCCCGCACCGGCAGAAATCCTTTAACAGGCAAAGCTGTAAAAATACCTGAGAGTGCCGTGGTAAGCTTTAAACCTTCTGCAGCCCTTAAGGGGCATTAATGAGATGCTGAAAGCGTTTTTTCAAGCAAGTGTATGTGTGTTATTTGCCTGTGCAACAGCGCAGGCACTACCGCCGGTTAAGAAAAACGCAAAGACTATTGCAGCTGCCCCGTATTTACAGGTGAAGCAAGCATACCAACGCGTGCTTCAAGACTTAGTCACGTGTTTAGCAACGGTGCAAGACAAAGACAGTGCTGATGCTGCCGTTGCAAGCGTTCACACCTTAAATGAACGCCTCATTACCTTGCGAAAAGAAGAGCAGAATCTCCCGCCCGCACCCAAATCTATTCGCGCCTATATTTTACAGCAAGGAGATAACGAACAGAATAAAGAAATTGCAGAATCCGGTGTGGGTAAAGCTTTGGATTTGATGATGATGCAGGATGCTCCCTGTTACGGTTCAACTGCGCTTCAGCAAGCGCTTGATGAGCTGTTTAAGACTCTTTGCGGTGCAGAGCTGTAAAAATCTGCTTGTTACCACCCCAACTTGGCTCGCAAACGGGCTGCGTAGTCGCTCGTGGGCAAGGTGAGTAGTTTAAGGGAGGTTGCCGCTTTGCGTATGGTGAGGGTTTCGTTCAGCGCGATGGGGCGTGTGGCATGACCATCCACAGAGTAAATGAGGGATTCCCCGGCGCGGCCTCGGCGCTCCCTCGGGCGAAGCGTTATCTCTACGTCATCCGGTAGCACAACGGGGCGGCTCGTGAGGCTGTGCGGGCAAATAGGGGTTAAACACATCACCTCCGCTGTGGGCCATAACAAGGGCCCCCCTGCAGAAAGTGAGTAGGCTGTGGACCCCGTGGGCGTGGCCACCAAAACACCATCTGCATGGTAGCGGTTGAGCAGGCAGCCGTCCAGCTCTACATCCACGTCAATCATGCGGCCGGTTTGGTCACGCATTAAAGAGATTTCATTGAGTGCCAACAAGGAATCGTGTGTGGTATCGGGGGAAGAGCAACAACGGGTCACACTGAGCATGACTCGGTTCTCAACCCCGTATGTGCCGCTTGCCAAGGCTGCTACCAAACTTTGTACCTCTTCTCTACCGGCTGCGGTAAGAAACCCCAGGTGCCCCATGTTGATGCCGCCCAAGGTGATACCATGTTGCGCAGCAAAAGTAGCATGCCCCAGCATGGTGCCGTCTCCCCCCAAGCAAATGAGTACTTCCGGGCGACCGAGTACGGGGTCGGTTTGGGTATGGCGGCCATACTCGTATGCCATGAGCCCAGCCTGCTCGCAGGCTTGCAAAAGCTCCTGCATCACCAGCACGCACTCCGGTGTGCGCATGGGTGAAAGTACACCAATGGATGCAGGGGTCTTCATACCGTGTGGCTTGTATCAGCGTTGCTCTCGCACAATCTCCGTGCCGATACCCTCGGGGGTAAAGATCTCCAGCAGCAGGGTATGGGGCAGGCGGCCATCAATAAAGTGCACCTTGCGCACACCGGCGTTCAGGGCATCTATGGCGCTCTTTACCTTTGGAATCATACCGCCGGAGATAATGCCCGTCTTCATCAGCTCATCCGCCTCTTTGCGGTTGATGCTCTTGATGATGGTGGAGGGATCCTTGGGGTCATACATCAACCCGGGAACATCAGAAATATAAATCAACTTAACGGGTTTCAACTCTCGGGCCAAGGCGGCAGCTGCAAGATCTGCATTTACATTGAGTGCTTGGTTGGTGCCCAGCTCTCTGGCCAAGGGGGAAATAATCGGGGTGATTTGCAGGGAGAGCGCCTCTTCCACACGAGAGAGCAGGGAACCGATAACCTGCCCCACCATGCCGATGTCTATCGGGTTACCCTCTGCATCTCTCTCTGTAATCTTTTCACCCACAAATACATTGGTGCCGGGTATGCCTACGGCTTTGCCGCCTGCTTCTCGCATCATACGCACCAAACCGGGGTTAATGGTGCCGCTGAGCGTGCGCTCCACAATATCGATGGCCTCGGGGGTGGTAACACGCAGCCCGTTCACAAACTTGGCCTCCAGCCCGGCCTCTGCCATGGCTTTGGAGATAGCCTTGCCGCCGCCGTGCACCACCACGGGGTTAAGCCCCATGGCCTCCAGCACCACAATATCTCTCATGAGGGATTCCACCAGCTCAGGGTCATCCATGGCAGAGCCGCCGAACTTGATGAGCACCATTTTGTCTCGGTATGACTGCATGTATTGCAACGCCTCTACGAGGATGTTGGCTTTCTGAATTTCCAGCTCGGGCTGGTCTACCTTGCGCTTGCTGATCATGGCGTCAGATATATCGTTTGAGTTTGAATATGATGAGCGGTACGGCCCCGGCCAGTACCATGAGAACGAGAGAGAGCCAGAACCCCCACTCTGTCTCCAGGAAGGGGATGTAGCGGTAATTCATGCCGAAAATGCTGGCTATGAGCGTGGGGGGTAAGAATACCACGCTCATGATGGTGAACACTTTAACAATGTCGTTCTGCTCAATGTTAATGAGCCCCAACACCGCATCAAGCATGAAATTGATTTTATTGGAGAGGAACGATGCGTACTCCGAGAGGGAGTTAACGTCTCGAGACACGGGGCGCAGCGGCACATACAAGCTATCGTGCGTGCTCATGCAAGAGTCCTCATTGCCGGCAAAGGTGATAAGGCGCAGCAAGTTTACCAAGGCATCTCGCTGTCGGGTAATAAGGTCACCCACGCGCCCCAGCTCTTCCAAGGCGTCTCGCAGGTCATCCGTATCGGGCGTTTCCTCTTTCTCTTTGCGGCGGCGTTGAGAGATGAATACTTTTTTGGAGAGCGTATCAAGCTCTGTACCGAAACGCTCCAACACGTCTGCCTGGCGGTCTACCAAGGTCTCCAGCAGCCCTATGAATACCAAATCTCGGTTGGTGGTTTGGCGGCGTAATAATTGGTGAGAGAACACGCGGAAGGAGTAGGAGTCCGTATGGCGAATGGTAATAAGCAGCTTCTCTTTGAGAATAAAAGTGATTTCTGCAATGATGGGCTCATCCGTCTCTACGCGGGAAAGCACCGTTGTGGTCATGAATCGGCCGCCGTCCTCACAATACAGACGAGAGGTAGCCTCAATTTCTCGCATCTCATCCTTGGTGGGCATCTCTATGGCGCAAAGCTTTTCTGCAAAGCTCAGCTCCTCTGCATTAGGTGTAAGCAAATCAATCCAAAAAATATCACCCTTACGGTTTTCCTGCTCTTCCAGGCCAACCGTGCGCGAGATTCCCTCCTCCGACTGTGAATAGATACGAATCATCGTCCTCTCGTGGTGCAGATGTTTCCCTTATTATACCCCGCTCTGTACGCACATAATCTAGCATATTTATTTTTCAAAAGCAAGCAGTAAAGACAAATAAAGGATATTTTTCACGCGTCTCCCACTTGGTTTAAACATCCACCTTGGCAAAATAATACCCCACACCGCGCTCTGTGCCGATGCAGCCGGCATGCTCGCCTAATTTCTGCCTCAGTCGCTTCACATGCGTATCCAAAGCGCGGGATTGTGTGGTATCTGCATATCCAAACACGGCCGTTTGCAATTTGTAGCGGTCCTGCACCTTGCCCGGGCGCTCCATAAGGTACGCCAGCAAGCGAAACTCTGCCGTAGTCAAATCAAGCGGTTCCCCTGCTACTGTGGCGGCAAGTGTGTTTTTATCCAGCGCAATGGGGCCGTTGCGCACTACCAGTTGTTGGGATGATGCCATATCCGTACGTGCCAATATGTTGCGCACACGCAGCACCAGCTCTTTAGGGCTGAACGGCTTGGTCATGTAGTCATCTGCCCCCAAGCTTAAGCCGGCCAAGCGGTCCTCTAACTGGGCCCGGGCGGTTAAAAACAGGGCAGGTATCTTGTCTGTGAGCGGGAATTCCTTCATGCTGCGGTATATCTGCAAGCCATCCATACCCGGCAGCATAATATCCAAAATTACCATATCCGGCAGCCACTCCCGTATTTTCGCAATAGCTTCTGCACCATGGTGTACCATGGCCGTTTGCCACCCTTGCCGCTCCAGGTTAAATGCGACAAGCTCGGCTATATCCTCCTCATCCTCTACTATCAGAATTCGCGTGGCCATGGCTCTTGCTGTTTTCCTTACAGGCAAAGCATAGCATATTTCCCTTGCCGGGTTCAAGCAGTTTTGTGTGAAGATATCGTCACATTCGCCCGTTTTTCTATCAGTCTGCTCACCAAAAAAGCCGCTGCCTTATGACAAGAGCAGCGGCTTTTGAAAGTGAAAAAATCCTCTCATTTATGTACCCAAAGTGTTTTAAGGTATGGGTCGCCGTCGAAGTCGAAGGTCATGGGGGCGGCTGTGAGTTGGGCACCGGGGGCACCGGAGGCAACGAGCTTACGGAAATCTGCGGTGGAAACTTTGCGGCAGTTGGTGGTGCAGAGCATCCAGCCACCGGGGGCAAGGCAGGCCATGGCTTTGGCTACGAGTTTGCCGTAGTCTTTTTCAACGCGCCAGATCTTGCCTTTTTCATCGCGCGAGAAGGTGGGGGGATCCAGCACGATGGCATCGAACGTGCGGCCTTGACGGGCGAAGCGGTCGAGCCAGTGCAGTGTGTCTCCCTTGCAGAAGAAATGTTGAGTGGGGTCTATGCCGTTAAGCTCCATGTTCTCTTTACACCATGTGAGGCAGGGCTGCGCGAGGTCTAAAGTGGTGGTGGTAGCCCCGGCCAATGCTGCACAAACAGAGAATGCCCCGGTGTAAGAAAAGGTATTGAGCAGGGTCATGCCTTTGTGGCAGCGTTGGCGTACGGTTGCACGGTTATCCCGTTGGTCCAAAAAAATGCCCTGTGAGTAACCTGCTGCCATATCAATGATGTAGCGTACACCGTTTTCCAGAATGGGGAATCGGAGGTCCGCCTGTGGCCCGCACAGGTGTATGGGGGCAACTTTTACATCATTATCCAAGCGTTTGAGGTAAACGGGGCGGCCCGTTTGTTGCAACAGCTCCTTAAGCCCGCGCGGCAATTGTGTGTTACGCAGGGATACCAAGAGCCTGTCTGCCAAAGCATCTATGAAGATATCCGGCCACGGGGAGCCATCTGCCACGCGGTATGCATTGGTTTGCGCGGGCAGGCGGGATTCGCGGTCGGCAATTCTGGCTTCCAGCAGGTTCATGCAAATGCTCAGGCGTTGGCGGCTGCTGCTTTCTGAATGGTGGCAGCCATGGTAGAGAGTGCGTTGGCTCGGGTAGAGGCTAAGTGCTCTTTGAGCCCGCATTCATCCAAACGGTGCAGGTTTGCCGCTTGAATCTCTGCCGGGGTGAGGCCGGAGAGCAGGCGAATAAACAGAGCAATGAGCCCCTTGGTGATAAGGGAATCGCTGTCTGCCATAATTTGCATTTTGCCATCTTTCATTTCCGTGCCGACCCAAACGCGGCTTTGGCAACCTTTGATGAGATTGGTGTTTTTGCGGTATTTGTCGGGCAAAGCGGGCAGCTTACGGCCCAAAGAGATGATGAACTCGTACTTCTCTGTCCAATCCTCAAAGATGGACATGTCATCAAGCAAGGCTTCGATGCGTTCGTCGTAACTCATGATAAGAGGTGTCAGCGAGAGGTTGCTAAGGTGTAAAGCACTGCTTTTTGCGCGTGCAAGCGGTTCTCCGCCTCGGTAAAGATGACCGGGGCGTGGGATTCCAGCACGTCATCTGTAATCTCATAACCTCGGTAAGCAGGCAGGCAGTGGAATACACTGTGGCCGGGGGCGGCAAGTTGCAGCAGCTCTGCATTTACTTGGTAGGGGAAAAATGCTTTCTCCTTGGTGCCTTTTTCAGCCTCTTGGCCCATGGAAATCCATGTGTCGGTGTTAATGATGGTGGCACCTCGCACGGCTTGCTCGGCATCTGTGGTGCAGATAAGCCCGGCATAATCGAGCGCAGCTAAGGTATCTGCCTTGGGCAGAGCATGCTCCGGGCCGGCTAAGGCGAGTGTAAAGCCAAGGTGTTTGGCAGCCCACATCCAAGAGCGACCCAT
Organism: Akkermansia sp.; assembly: GCA_017399165.1. Lineage (GTDB taxonomy): Bacteria > Verrucomicrobiota > Verrucomicrobiia > Verrucomicrobiales > Akkermansiaceae > Akkermansia. The sequence continues at coordinate 63,428 of JAFQEF010000079.1, read as the reverse complement.
GTTGTTATCCACGTCTCCCAAGAAGGCAATTTTCATGTCTTTCCACGCACCTACGCCATATTTTTCTTCCAGAGTCAGCAAATCCGCAAGGATTTGGCAGGGGTGCTCCTGATCTGTCAGGGCATTGATGGTGGGGAGTTTAGAGTATTGAGCAAAATCTACAACCTCATCTTGCCCATAGGTGCGAATAACCGCACCGTGAATCATGCGGCCCAACACGCGTGCCGTGTCTTTGATGGGTTCCCCTCGGCCTAATTGAATGTCTCTGGTAGAGAGGAACATGGGGCGCCCCCCAAGCTCGGAGATACCCACCTCAAACGATACGCGGGTGCGGGTAGAAGATTTGGAGAAAATTAGTGCCCATGTTTGGCCTGCAAGCGGTTGTGCTGTGTGGTGACCACGCTCTGCCTTAAGCTTGTGCCCCAAGGCAAGAAGCTCGCGTATTTGGTCTCCCGTTAATTCTTCTATGGAAAGCAACTGGTTCATGGTGTTTTCTGCCGGTGAAAGCAAGGAAACTACCATATTTGACCCCGTTTGTAAAGGTCAGATTGAGTCAGCTTTTACTTATCTGCATGCCTCATGTTGTGAAGAATGGCATCTGCCATGTTACGCACGGTTTCCTCTAATATGTTGGAGAGGTGGCTGCCTTGGCGGTAGTCTGCGGGTGCAAAGAAATCCACCCTATGTTGCCCGGATTTCAGGTTATAGCATTTGCGGAAGCTCTTGCGGGAATCATCGCCGGGGTTGTACACGGCAATGCTGGTGCCACCCAGCTGGCGCATCACGGTAAAGCAGGGTACATCCGTAGGCCCGTCTCCCAAGTAAATCATGTGCTTGAAGGGGATGGGGCGTAAATCGCTGTCCATGTGGTCGTTAACATCCTCCGTATAGTCAAGCATGCCCTTGTTGATGCGGAACAGGAATTGCGTTTTAGTGGTATGAGAGATAACGCGTTTGGGGAAATTGATGCAGCCGTTGGACTCGCTGAACTCGCAGGCAAATACCTCTTTCATGTAGGGGCGTATGATAGAGCCGTCTATAATGGATTTAATGCCGCTGGAGATAATGTAAAACTCAACGTGTATGCCGGCAAAGCGATGCTCCGGGCTGAGGGCTCGCTGCTCGAACGTTTGGAAAAACTCCGGTATGCCACGGAAGAAGGTGAGTTTTTTGCCCAGCTCGCGCAGCGTTTCGTTGCTTACACCGTCTATGCTGAGTGTATCGAGCAGCTCTTTAAGGTAACTGAGCTCGCCGTCCCAACCTTCTTGCTTACTGCGGTCGTTGCACTTTTTCCAAAACAGTTCAGCATTGATACCGAACTCGGGGAAGATGGTGTCCTCCTGCATGTTGTGGGGGCTGAGAGTCTGGTCAAAGTCAAAGATAAGTGCGATTGTGTTTTGCGGTACGGCCATAACTTACTTATACCCCTAAAAGTGTGACGGTTCAAGCAAAAACAGGCACAAAGCAGCAAAAATACCTTGCCAGAGGGGGCTTTTTACTGCATAATGCAGGAGCCATGTCGCAAGCTACAGATGTTACAGGTGATTTGCTGAAGGCGGTTTCCCGCTCGTTTTATCTTACCATTCGCTTTCTGCCCAAGCAGATGCGCCCCGCCATAGCATTAGGCTACATGCTTGCACGTGCTACGGATAGTGTTGCCGATACGTCATCTGCAGATGTTCAGAAACGTGTGGATGTTTTGCATACCATGGCTGCCGTGATAGCGGGGCAGACGGAACAGGAACCCGCGTTAACCCGCGTATTGCAACATGAAATTGCACCCGGGTTGAGCCATGAGTCAGAGAAAACGTTGCTCTGTGAGTTTGCTACCTGTTTGAAGGCTTTGGAAACTTTTGATGCTGAGCAACGCTCCCTGATTCGCAAGGTGCTTTCTATCATTATTGAGGGGCAGGTGTGGGATTTGGTGGCGTTTGCCGAGCATGATACCGTGCAAAATGATGAGCAAACCCACACCTATACCTACCGTGTGGCGGGGTGTGTTGGTGAGTTTTGGACAGATTTGGGCTATACTACCATGGGTGAGACTTTTTGTGCCCCCGCCCGCCGAGAGCTAATGACCCAAGCCGGGATACGCTATGGCAGAGGCTTGCAGTTAATTAATATTCTGCGAGATATGGAAGAAGATGCCGCCCGTGGTCGCCATTACCTGTGCTCAGAGCCCGATAAGTGGTTAAACCGAGCGGAGCGGTATATGAACGACGGGCTGGACTACAGCAGGCGCTTGGGTACTTTCAAACTGCGCTTTGCCTCCATGTTGCCGGCTCTCATCGGCAAGAAAACCATACAGTTGCTCCGCAAGAGCACCTTAGGGCAAGGGAAGGTAAAAATCAAGAGATCGGCCGTGTATGCGTGTTTGCTTAAGGCCGTTTTCCTGAGCTTGAGGGGTAAGGCTTAGAGCCCCATTTTGCCGGGGTTGAGTAGCCCCTGCGGGTCGAGCGCTGCTTTGAGTGCCTTGTGCACGGCTATGGCCTCCGCACCCACGGCTTGGTGAAACCAGGGTGCTTTAGCAAGCCCTATGCCGTGCTCGCCCGTAATGCTGCCACCGTGTGCCAATACCCAATCAAATAACTTGTGTACCAAGGCATCCGCAGGGGGGCGTATATCTTTGCCTTCTTCATCTTTGAGCACCATAATGTTGGTGTGGATATTGCCGTCTCCCGAATGCCCGAAACAGGCTACGGGTATACCGGTTTCCTGCTGCATGGCTGCACAGAACTCTACCAGCTTCACCAGAGCCGAGCGGGGTATAACGATATCCTCATTCAACTTGGTAAGCCCGGTTGCCTTGAGGCTGTAGGAGAACTCACGGCGCAGTCGCCAAATGGCTTCTACCTCCGTTTCCGTGCGGGCTGTTACCACTTGCGAGGCCCCCGTTTGTTTCAGGATTTCCTCTATGTCGGTAAGCTCTGCATTTACAGCATCTTCTCTGCCGTCTATTTCAACAATAATGTGTCCCTGGGCATCCGTGGGGAATATGCCCGGCCCCAAGTGATTGCGAGCGGCGGACAAGGTAAAGGCATCCGTAATTTCCATGGCTGCAGGCAGGTGCCCGCCTTGTAAAATGTTTTGTACGGCAGCAGCAGCTAAAGCAAATTGCGGGAAACTGGCATGCAGGGCCATGCGGGCCTGCGGGGCGGGGATGATGCGCAGCGTGGCTTGAGTGATGATACCCAGCATGCCCTCACTGCCGCAAAAGAGCCCTACTAAATCAAATCCTTGCTTGTTTTTATGGGTTCTGCCACCGCAGTTGAGTACGCTGCCATCTGCCAATACGACTTGCAAACCGAGCACATAAGCCCTTGTGACACCGTATTTGAGACAACGGGGGCCACCTGCATTGGTGGCAATGTTACCGCCTATGCTGGACTCCTTGCGGGAGGCGGGATCCGGCGGGTAGAACCACCCCTGTTTCAGACACGCCTCTTGTAAATCTGCCGTAAGCACACCCGCCTCTACCACGGCAACGCCATCTGCTGCATTAACCTCGATGATGCGTTGCATGCGTGCTACGGAAATAACGATGCCGCCCTTTACGGGTACGCACCCCCCCACATAGCCCACGCCGGCACCGCGCGCCGTTACGGGGATGTTGTGTTGTACCGCAAACTTCATGGCTGCAGCCACATGCTCCGTGCATTCTGCCAACACTACTGCTTGGGGCAGGGCTGCGGCGTGCCATTTATCACCGGCGTGTGCCTGCAATACATCGGGTGCCGTGCTGACACAGTCACCCAGTTGAGATTTGAGCTCGTTTATCCAATGCTTCATGGCTTTTACTCTTTATCTGTGCCCCAGCGACGGTGTAACCAGGATTCTACGGGAGAGAACAGCAGTTTATCTGCCAATAACCCCACTAAGATGATAATAAACATGATACCAATCACCTGGTACATGCGTTGCAGCTCACGCCCGAAGTGCAGGTATTGCCCGATGCCGAACCCGCCGACTACGGATACGTAAATTTCTGCTGCCATCAGCGAGCGCCAGGCAAATGCCCATCCCTGCTTCATGCCGCTTACCACAAAGGGGGCGGATGCCGGAAGCGTTACGAAAATAAGCGTATGCAAGGGGCTTGACCCCATGGTGCGTGCTGCGCGGGCATAGATGGGCGGTACGTTTTTCATGCCGTTTTGGGTGGAGAGCAGCACGCTCCACAACGTGCCCATGATGACAACAAACAACAACGCTGCCTCCGACTGCCCGAACCATATACAAGCCAACGGTACCCAACATACACTCGGGAGCGCCTGCAACCCCAGTGCCAACATGCCTAATGTATCGCTCACACTGCGGAAGCGTGCGGAGAGCATGCCCAACGGTACACCCAACACTAAACCTATGGCGTAGCCGATAAGCAGACGTTGCAGCGTTACGCCCATGGCGTTGAGTATCTTGAAATTGATGATATTATCCCACAGATAATGCCCCACTACACCGGGAGGCGGCAACACATAGGGATTCCACACCGGCTCTTCGGGGCCTATACCCAGCCATTGCAAGTCCCCGGTGAGAGCTGCCCACAAAAGAATGAGCAGCACAAAGAAAAGGAAGGTTGTAAGAACGCGTTTCATGGTTTAATCTGATTCTGCTGCATTTTGATACCCTTTGAGTTCTGCCGTAATTTCACGGGCAATATCTGCCAAGTCATGGCTATTGATGTTGCGGGGGCGTGGCAAATTGACTTTGAATTCCCTGCGTACCCGGCCGGGGTGCGGGGAGAAGAGAATGACACGATCCCCCAAGCAAACGGCCTCTCTCACATTGTGTGTAACGAATACAATGGTCTTTTTACGTTTTGCCCAAATATCCTGAATATCACCGTAGAGCTGCTCGCGGGTCATGGCATCCAAGGCAGAGAAAGGCTCATCCATCAACAAGATTTTAGGATTCGGTGCAAGAGAGCGGGCCAGCGCCACGCGCTGACGCATGCCACCGGAAAGCTCGTGGATGTTGGAGTGTGCAAATTTGTCCATCTTGACCAAATACAGGTAGTATTTAGCAACCTCTAAACGCTCTTTGTTGTTGAGGTTGGGCTTTTGTTTCAGCCCGAACATCACGTTGCCTATTACATCTAACCATGGGAACAGCGCGTGCTCCTGAAACATCATCATGCGGTCTCTCCCCGGGCCTGTAATGGGGTCGCCGTCTATCAGGGCGTTGCCTTGGTCCGGCTTTTCCAACCCTGCTATGATATTGAGCAAGGTAGATTTACCACAACCGCTGGGGCCTACAAAGCATACAAACTCGCCCTCGTTGATGGTAAGGGATGCATCCTCAAGAGCCTGTACGACACGGCTCTTGGTCTTGAAGGTTTTGTATACGTGTTCCACACTCAGTTTTGCGGTGGGAAACTCCTGTATCTCTTGGTGGGTCTTTTCTCTCATGTTCAATGAGCTGCGGTTGAGGGTTGGGGGGCAGGGGTATACAGCATGCCTTGTACGGGCGGAACATGGTCCAGCAGCCCGGTACTCTGGCCGTCCTTTACAAATTGTTCCAGCCCGGCTACATCTACAGTGTCAGTTAAAGTCATGCGGTTCCAAGCACTTTTGATAAGTTTTTCAAACTCCGCTCTTTCGTTTTCATCGGATTGAGTCAGGTGCATCATTTCGTCTGCCACATGTTTTTGAGCCTCTTGCGGGTGCTCGTAAATCCATTGTGTCAATTTTTTATGTGCTGCAATTAATTGATTAGCCGTTTGCGGGTGGTGCTTGAGCCACCCCACGCGAGATGCCAGCACGGTGGTAACAACATTAGGTTCTTCAACCAGAATGTTTGCGCCTGCTTTATCTTTAAGTCTCGTTACCCAAGGTTCAACGGTCCAGCAGGCGTCTATGTCCCCTTGAGCCATGAGTTGCAACTGCATGGCATTGGGCGTGGGGGCAACGCGGCAATCACCGCCACCCTCCAAGGGGCAGCTTAATCCATGGCGTATGAGCCAGGCACGGCAGGATACATCCTGCGTGTTACCCAGTTGAGGAGTAGCTATGCTGCGCCCTTTAAAATCTGCCGGGCTATTGATGTTGAGCCCCTTTGCCACAAGCAGGGCCGCGCCACCGTTGACGGCTCCGGCCAGCAAACGTACCTCTCTGCCGGAGGAAACGGCGTAGGCATTCAGTGCAGGGCTGGGCCCTACATAGGTGACATCTACCGTTTTGCCGAACAATGCCTCCATGGCGGTGGGGCCTGCGTTAAATGTATACCACTCCTCCGTATAGCCCGGTATCTCATTTTCAAACCAGCCTTTATCGTTGAATGTTTTGTGGCGCCACATGTTGCGTGCTACAAGCCCTTGAACATGCGTCACATTAGGGAAGCATCCAATGCGTATAACGGTGCTATGCTCCTCTTCCCGACTACATTGACACAGTACCAGTGTGCCGGTGAGCAGCAGAATCAATGTGGCAAGGAGGCGTTTCATGGTCTGCTATCCTAGCAGAGACGCCGCCTCCCGTCAAGTGGCAAAGCTATATTCATACGTCATTTTGATGTTAATTTTATTGCATTTTTTTGAGTTCTACTTTATAATCACCCGCAGATATGGCAGACAAAACGGTAGAAGAGCATAATACATTCAGTAGGTGGGACTGTGTGGGGGCCACCTTAATGATGGGGGCTTTTCCCGTGGTTGTCTGCATTTTATATGAAGACAAGAATATAAAAGGCGCCATCATGTGGGGTGGTTTTGCCGCATTGGCTGCCGGTGGCGTATTTTTGCTCTCCTTGATTCTCAATGAACGGTTTTTGAACCGTTTAGTGAATTGGATTGGATATGCCGTGGTGATATACTTCGGTTTTTGGGCATGGGATGTCATCAACGCCGATATTGAAAAAATGGCAACGGACCCGGCCTTGGAGGAGAAGAAGACTCAGGAAAAAGAGCCTCAACAAAATGCGCAGCTTTAGTGTGAGCTTCCGATGGTGAGGATGGAAACCTCGGGCTTGCAGAAGAACCGCATATCGAGTATGGCTCCGGTTCCCCTTGTTACATATATTTTGCGTCCGTTTTCGTAATCAAATAATCCTGCGGGCATCTCAGAGCGAAAACTGATGTATTTATCGGTAAACGGTATGCCCAGCTGCCCGCCGTGAGTGTGCCCGGCAAGCATAAGGTCCCACTCGTAGTCTCCCAAATTATTACGGCTTTCGGGGTCGTGTGCAAGCAATAGTACGGGTTTATCTTCTTCTCCCTTAGCAGCCATGCATTTTGCAGGCTCTTCATCGCCCTCATTATGGTCGCCTAATCCGACAATCCGAATCTCTTTGCCGACCGGAGTCGTCCAATCGACAGCTTCATTGCGCAGTAATTTCACCCCCGCAGATTGGAAAACTCGCTCCACCTGTTCTTGTTTTTCGTAGTCGTGATTACCGAGTATAGCGTAGGTGGGGGCAATGTTGCAGATTTCTCGGAAGCCGTCCACTGCCCATTTGGTTCTCGTAAAACGTTCCGGTGCGTAGACTAAATCTCCACCGAAAATGATGATATCGGGCTTTTCTTCTTTCAGAACATCAATCACTTTGGTGAAAATATGTTTGTTGTTGTGAATATCTGAAAAGAAGGCAATTTTCAGAGGCCCCATCTCATCAAGAGCCGGGGCTGTAATGGTAACATTTTCTTTAGTTACGGAAGAAGCCCCCCATGCGCCGAATTTCGTAACGCAACAGTAAGCTAAACATATGGCCGCTGTTGCAGATACATAGAAGCGCAAATGTCTACGCAAGTGAGCGCCTATTCGGTGTATGAGGTCTGGCTTCTTCATGTCTGTTTATTTGTAGACGGGATTAAGCACGGCAAGCTCGGGGGCTGTAAAGATACCGTCCTTGCGAATCAACTTACCGTCAAAGTAAATCTCACCACCACCGTATTCTGCGCGTTGTATGCATACTAAATCCCAGTGAATAGCGGAGCTGTTGCCGTTGGGTGCCTCCTCGTAGCATTGTCCGGGGGTCATGTGGAAAGAACCGGCAATTTTTTCATCAAAGAGAATATCTCTCATGGGGTTGAGAACATAGGGGTTGACACCCAATGCAAACTCGCCGATGAAGCGTGCGCCCTCGTCCGTATCCAGTATCTTGTTGAGGGCATCCTCATTGCCGTTGCAGTGAGCCTCCACAATCTTACCGTTTTCAAAGCGGAATTTGACACCGTCAAAGGGTACACCATGGTAAATGGTGGGGGCATTGTAGGCTAAAGTACCGTTTATGCTGTTTTTTATCGGGGCGGTGTAAACCTCGCCATCAGGTATGTTACAATCACCTGCGCATACAATGGCGGGTATACCTTTGATGCTGAAGGTGAGGTCTGTGCCGGGGCCCACAATGCGCACTTCATCCGTGCTTTCCATCATGGCTTTGAGCATGAGCATGCCCTCCTTAAGTTTGGCGTAATCTGCCAAACAGCAACGGAAGTAGAAGTTCTCAAACTCCTCCGTATTCATGCCGGCTGCTTGTGCCATAGAGGGGGTGGGCCATGCCAAAATGGTCCATTTGCGCTTGTTGCAAATCACATCGCTGGCCGGTTTGAAATATTTGCTGACCAGTCCCATTTTCTCTGAGGGTACCTCGGCAGATTCAAAGCTGTTGTAATCTGCATAAAAGCAGATGTGTACCTGCATATCCTCAGCACGGCGCAGGCGGTAAGAACCATCCATTTCAAACTGCTCGGGCGTGGCACCCATTTGTAACTCTTTAGTTAATACGGCGTGTGATAAATCCAAATGGGGGTAGCCACCTGCTGCCCGCACGGCGCGAATAAGCTCCACAACCATGGCATCCGGTATGTCTTGCATGCGCAGGTTGACATGCTCCCCGGGTTGCACGCGCACGGCATAGTTGACTACTTGGTGAGCCAGTTGTTGGTAACGAGGGTCTTTCATGTTGCTTTACTCTGTTGCGGGGTTAAGAATAGCCAGTTCGGGGTCTGTAAAGATGCCGTTTTTGCGAATCAGCTCATCGTCGAACCAGATCTCGCCGCCACCGTATTCCTCGCGCTGAATGCATACCATATCCCAGTGTACTTGCGAGCGGTTGGTGTTGTCGCAGTTCTCGTATGCCTGGCCGGGGGTAAAGTGGAAGGAACCTGCAATCTTCTCGTCGAAGAGGATATCATACATGGGCTTGAGAATGTAGGGGTTGACACCCAGTGCAAACTCACCGATGAATCGAGCTCCGGCATCGGAGTCAAGTATCTTGTTGAGCTCTTCATCCTTGCCGTTGCAGTGAGCTTCAACAATCTTGCCGTCTTTAAAGGTAAGTTTGATGCCGTCAAAAGGTATGCCTTGGTATACCGTGGGGGCGGTGTAGTATATGGTGCCGTTTACGCTGTCGAGTACAGGTGCGGTAAATACCTCGCCATCGGGTATGTTCATTTCACCGGAGCAGGGGATGGCGGGCATGTCCTTGATGCTGAAGGTTAAGTCTGTGCCGGGGCCGATGATATGCACCTTGTCTGTCTTCATCATGCGCTCTGCCAGTTTATCCATGGCCTTGCGCAGGGCATCGTAATCTGCCAAGCAGCAGCGGAAGTAGAAGTCTTCAAAAGCCTCTGTGCTCATGCCGGCCCCCTGAGCCATGGAGGGGGTGGGCCAACGCAGTACACACCACTTTGTTTTGCATACACGCTGGTTGTGAACCTTGCGCATGTGTTTCATGGCCAGCTTCATATTCTCGGGGTTCATGCCGGAGTTTTCAAAGGTGTTGCGGCTGCCGCGTATGGCAATGTAGGCATCCATGGCTTTCATTTCTTCAAGCTCCGAGGCTGCAATGGATTCATACTGGGCATCTGTGGCACCGGCAAGCATTTCTCTGACAATGCGGCTGTTGTGCTCACGAATATGCGGAATCGCTCCGGCTGCACGCACAGCGCGTATAAGCTCCACGCCCACCTCTTCCGGTGCATCGTAGAGGTCCAAAAGGATATGCTCGCCCGGTTGAAGGCGGCAGGAGTGACGCACGAGCGCCTGTGCCAGTTGTGTAGTACGGGGGTCTGTCATGATCGAGTATGGTGTTAAATGGAGAATGTGGGTGTAGTGAGGTGTTGTAAGGCTGCTTGAAGTTCTTGTTGGGTTACCTCTTTACTGATATAAGGTTGACCCAATGCTTTAAGCAGTACAAAACGAATGGCTCCGTTTACGAACTTTTTGTCTGTAGCCGTTTTATCCAAAGCCTTTTCTATTTGTACATTTGCCGGGAGCTCCAGTGGTAGCTCCAAGACTTTGAGCGTGCGTAAAATATCCTGCACCTCCTGGGTGGATATACCACCGTGTTGCTCAGATAAATACAGCGCGGCACGCAAGCCTAAACTTACGACTTCTCCGTGCAGTAGTTCGCCGTAGGGTACGCTTGCTTCTATGCCATGACCCAGCGTATGGCCTAAATTCAGAAATGCCCGTACGCCTTGCGTTTCTTTTTCATCTGCCTCCACAATGCGTGCTTTAATTTCAATATTCTCCGCTATTAGTTCCGGTAAATGCTCAATTGTGGTAAGCGTAAAACCTAAATCTATTTCACCGGCAATACGTTGCAGTGTTTGTAACATGCGAGGCCGGGCAATGGCTGCGTGTTTGACAATCTCTGCCATGCCCTCTCTTAATACACGCGGGGGCAAAGTGAGCAGGGGGGTGGGATCTGCCACTACCAGCTTGGGCTGGTAAAAGGCTCCTATCAAATTCTTGCCTGCCTCAATATCCACAGCTGTTTTTCCACCTACGGAGCTGTCCACCTGCGCCATCACTGTGGTGGGCACCTGTATAAAGGGAATGCCTCTGTAATAGATGGAGGCGATGAACCCGGCCATGTCGCCTACTACGCCACCTCCCAAGGCTACTACAAAGCTGCTGCGGTCGTGACCGGCGGCTACCATTTCATTCACCAGCACTTCTACTGTGTGCAGATTTTTACTTTGCTCGCCTGCTTCAAAAACATGCAGGCTGCTCTCATACTCTGCATCCGCCAAGCTTTGTACCACTTGCTCTGCATACAACGGGCTTACGTTGCTGTCCGTTATCACGGCTGCTTTGCCTGTTATTCTGAGCTTTTCTGCCAAATAACCCACTCTATCAAGTGCACCGTTTGCCACGTGTACCTGATATGAACGCTCCCCTAGTGATACGTTGATTGTCGGCATACATGCATTATAGTTTCTTCTCCCCCCGTTCGCAAGGTTTTATTGTGTCGTAAATGCCCCTTTTATCTCACTTTTTCATTTCTCCTCCCCTTTTTTTCTAAACTGGAACGCCTTTAGTTTAGAAAAGGCAAACTTTTTTAGAAAAATTCTAAGAAAAGTCTTGCATTCCTATCAGAAAAGTGGTAATTTGTGCGCAGCAAAGTGAGGCACACAACCTCAGCAAACGAAAAATCAACACAAACAAAACAAACCATTATGTTAGTAGGAAAGAAAGCACCGGAGTTCACAGCAAACGCTGTGGTGAATGGCATTATCGAGAGCAACTTCAGCCTCGAGCAATACAAGGGCAACAAATACGTGGTACTGTTCTTCTACCCGAAGGACTTCACCTTCGTATGCCCCACAGAGCTCATAGGTTTCCAGAATGCTCTGCCGGAGTTTGAGAAACGCAACACCGCCGTAGTTGGTTGCAGCACGGACAGCGAGTTCTGCCACTGGGCATGGACCAACACCCCGCGCAACCAAGGCGGTATCCAAGGCGTAACATACCCGCTGGTGGCAGACATCAACAAGGAGGTTGCAGCCAAGTTTGATGTATTGGCAGAGGATGGCGACAAGGTAGCATACCGCGGTCTGTTCCTCATTGATAAGGAGGGCGTGGTGCGCCACATGCTGGTAAATGACATGCCGCTGGGGCGTAGCATAGACGAGGCTATCCGCATTGTAGATGCCTTGCAGCACTTTGAGGAGCACGGCGAGGTTTGCCCCCTTGGCTGGCAAAAGGGTGACAAGGCCATGCAGGCCACGCATGAGGGCGTAGCTTCTTACCTCTCAGAGTAAAGCAGCAACGCACATATTGCACGAAAATCGTTCATAAGACAAGAGGAAAAGTAGGCGGCCTCGGGAGAAATCCCGAGGCCGTTGAAATTGTTGGTGGATAAGGGTATTAATCATCCAGCAGAGACCGGAAGGAGGAGATGGCATCTGCGCAATCCTCCTCGCTCATGGGGGTTTTCATGAGCTCATCATAATCTACGAATTCGTAGAGCCTGTTGGGTATTTCCATAATAAAGCAGGAGGGCTTGCAGCGCTCCTCCGCCCCATAACGAGTGCGTTTGGCGCAATAAGTCATGGTCAGGCGCTCCCTTGCACGGGTAATACCCACGTAGAAGAGTCGGCGCTCTTCATCCAAATTGCCTTCATCAACGGAGCGGTTGTGCGGCAGTAGCCCGTCTTCCACCCCCACAATGTAAACCTGCGGAAACTCCAAGCCTTTGGCTGCGTGCATAGTGATGAGGCACACGCCGCTTTTGCTCTCGATATCATCGTCATCGCGATCGTTATCTAGGTTGATTTTTGCGAGAAAATCGGTCAGTTTTGCTCCCGGGAGCCAGAACTGGCGTAAGGCAGATTTAATGTCATCTATGGCAGATTGGCGACGGTTCTTTTCTTCCTCCGTCTTGCAGTTGCGGGATATGTATTCCTCGTATTCCGTTTCTTTTAGGAAATCGCTCATAATTTCCTCGAAAGAGCGTTCGCTTTCTGCAAACTCCGTGCCGTAGCGGGTGATAAGCTCCGTAAAGGCATTGATGCTGTTTTGGGAGCGTGTGGAGCATTCTGCCAGGAAAGAGAGGTCGAGCAGGGTAGACCACACGCTCTTTTTGTTGTCTCTGCTCCAATCAATGGCAAAGGATGCCGTGTTGGCGCTGATACCGCGCGGCGGGGTGTTGAGCACTCGCAGCAGGTGTAAATCGGCATCCGGGTTATCCATGAGTTGCAGGTAGCTGATGAGGTCTTTCACCTCTCTGCGGTCAAAGAAACTCTTGGTTCCTACCATGCGGTAGGGGATATGGTGCTCTCGCAAGGCCATTTCCAAGGCACGGCTTTGAGCATTGGCGCGAAATAGTACGGCAAAGGCCTCCCACGGTAATTTTTCACGCACGCGAAGTTGCTCAATTTCGTCTGCAATAAACTCGGCTTCATCCTCCGGGCCCGGCATGGCAAGCAATCGCACGGGGTATTTGCCTTCCTTATTGGTGCGCAGGGTCTTTTCTCTGCGCCCTGCATTGTGGCGTATCAGAATGTTAGCGCAGTCCAGCACTTGCTTGGTGCAGCGGTAATTTTCTTCCAGCTTAATAACGGTGGGGTTCGGGAAAAAGCTTTCAAAGTCCAGAATATTGGAGATTTGCGCACCGCGCCAACCATAAATGGATTGGTCGTCATCACCCACTACACACACGTTGTGCTCGGGGCCTACCAGTTGGCGCAGTAAGCTCATTTGCAGGGAGTTTGTGTCCTGAAACTCATCTACGGTAATGAAAGTGAACCTGCGGTTCCATTTATCGTGAATATCCGGGTAGCAGCGCAATAATCGCTCGGTGAGGATAAGCAGGTCGTCAAAGTCCACTGCGTTCTGGGCTTTCAGCTCCCGCTGGTATGCCCCGGCCACGGCGGAGATGAGGGTGTCTTCTATAGCCTTGTAATCTAAGCCTTGGTTGCGTACGCGTGAGTATTCCGCAATGACTTGTGCGGGCTCTAATTTCTCTCTGCGGGCGCCATACTCCATGATAAGGCGCTTCAGCAACCCGCTTTGGTCGCTGCCTGTGTATATGGAAAAGTTTTCTTTATAACCCAACCTGCCGATATCTTGCCGCAAAATGCGCACGCAAAGAGAATGGAAGGTGCATACGGTCATTTTGCGCGCAGCTTTGCGGTCTACCAGTCCGGCAACGCGGTCCGCCATTTCATTGGCTGCCTTGTTGGTAAAGGTGAGGGCAAGAATGCCGGCGGGGTTGACACCCTGTTCTATCATATTGGCAATACGGCATGTAACGGTGCGGGTTTTACCCGTGCCGGCTCCGGCCAGTATTAATACCGGCCCATTAAGTGTTTGCACCGCTTGCTTTTGCGCTGCATTCAAGCTGTTGATGTCGAATTTCTCTGCCATGTTTTGCCGTTCCTCACTCTTATCTGTGGGTGCGCGATACTAGCACACATTTGCGGATTCTTCAAGCGGGAATTCCCCCATAAGACACGCAGAGCTTTACTTTTGACTACTTCTCTATAATCCGCCACGATTTTGCCGCGGTTTTTACTTGACAAAGCGAAGAATAAGTGGTAAAAGAAGCCCCGTTACAGCCATGTTACAGGAATATTTTTCAGCTTTGATTCAGTTGGTCGCCGGGTTCGGATTCGCCGGTATGATCATTGTGCTCAGTGTGATTTTCGGCCGCCGTGCACGTTTGCGCCCTGCTCAAGACGTTCCGTATGAATGCGGTAACGTGCCCGAGGGTGATGGCGCGCCTGCTTTCTTCTCCATCAAATACTACATGGTAGCCATTCTGTTCCTGGTATTTGATTTGGAGGTGATTTTCCTGTATCCGTGGGCACTTGGTTTCAAGGATTTTGTGGTGAATAACGGTGCAGCCTTCGGTGCCATGACCGCCTTTATCGGTGTGTTGATGGTGGCATATCTTTATGCTTTGGGCAAGGGTGTTATCGTATGGCACCGTAACCCGAAACCCCGCGATTAATCCTGCGGGTGTCGCTTTTATATGAGTTAATTTTTTTATGGCGGCTTCCGGGTGAAGCCGCCTTTTTTTGAAAGGAAAATACAGAATATGAGCACGGCGCAAACACGTAGAGAGTACCTGGAGAGCGAGATGCAAAAACGCATCCTGATGCTGGATGGCGCTCAGGGTACCATGATTCAAAAACACCGCTTGCAGGAGTCCGACTACCGCGGTGATAGATTTGAAGACCGTACGCTCTATCCTCAAGACCTTAAAAATAATAATGATGTGTTGGTGATTACCCGCCCGGATATCATTCGTGACATGTGTCGCCAATATCTCGATGCCGGGTCAGATATCATCAGTACTTGCACCTTTTCTGCCACCAGCATCGGGCAGCACGAGTTCTTTCACCACGCAGAGCCCGCCAAGCATGACCAAGCTTATTATGAAGGCGTGCTGGCAGATGCGCCCTTGGCCGCTTTGGTGCGTGAAATGAACTTGGCTGCCTGCCGTATTGCACGTGAGGCGGCGGATGCCGCAGAAGCCGCGGATGCTCGCCCCCGTTTGGTGGCGGGTTCCATTGGCCCCATGGCGGTTACGGCCTCTCTTTCCCCGGATGTAAATGACCCCGGATTCCGTGCCGTAAACTTTGATCAGCTGCGGCGCGCCTACCGCGAGCAAGTGGTAGCGTTGGCTGATGGCGGGGTGGATATTCTACTGCTCGAAACCATTTTTGATACCCTCAATGCCAAGGCTTGTCTGTATGCCATTGCAGAGCTGAGGGAGGAGCGTGAGCTGCCCCCCGTGATGATTAGTTTCACCATAACAGACCGCGCCGGGCGTACCCTTAGCGGGCAAACGGTGGAGGCGTTTTGGCATTCCGTGCGCCATGCCAACCCCCTTTCCATTGGTATTAACTGCGCTTTAGGCGCGGATTTGATGTTGCCTTTTGCTCAGGAACTCAGCGGGTTGGCAGATTGCGCCATTAGTATGTACCCCAATGCCGGTTTGCCGGATCCCCTCAGCCCGAGCGGCTATGCTCACTCTGCCGCCCACATGGCCGGAATCCTCAAGGACTACGCGCAACAGGGCTTGCTGAACTTTGTGGGTGGATGCTGTGGTACCACCCCCGAGTACATTGCAGCTATTCGAGAGGCGGTGCAGGGGTACGCCCCGCGTGTTATCCCCACTCGTGAGACGGATGGTACGCTGTACCTCTCCGGGTTGGAGCCGTGCCGTCACCACCGCCGGGAGGGTATCATGTTCATTGGCGAGCGTTGCAACGTGGCCGGTTCTCCCAAATTTGCCCGCCTGATTCGAGAAGGTAACTATGAAGAGGCGTTGGAGATTGCCCGTGCGCAAGTACAAAAGGGCGCTCGCGTGTTGGATTTTTGCTTTGACGATGGCATGATTGACGGCCCTGCCGCCATGACCCGATTCCTGAACCTGGTAGCGGCAGAGCCGGATATTGCCCGCGTGCCCTGCATGATTGATTCCTCTAAGTGGGAGGTGATTGAAGCCGGCCTGCAATGTGTACAGGGTAAAGGTATTGTCAACTCCATTTCATTAAAGAACGGCGAGGCAGAGTTTTTGCGCCAGGCTCGTATCATACGCCGTTATGGTGCAGCCGTGGTGGTAATGGGCTTTGATGAAAACGGGCAAGCCTGTGCTTATGATGACCGCGTGGCTATTGCTCACCGTGCGTATGAGCTGTTGACGCAACAAGTGGGTTTCCCGGCAGAGGATATCATTTTTGACCCCAACGTGTTAACCGTTGGCACCGGCATTGCGGAGCACGCTAACCATGCGTTGCATTTCTTCCAAGCCGCTGCAGAGATTACTCGCTGTCATCCGCTCTGCCATATCTCGGGCGGTATCTCCAATGTATCTTTCTCTTTCCGCGGCAATAACCCGGTGAGAGAAGCCATGCACAGCGCATTCCTGCACCATGCTGCCTTGGGTGGGCTTGATTTATGCATTGTTAATGCTGCCTTAATGACAGAGTATGATACCATATCTGCCCACCGCCGTAAGTTGGTGGAAGAGGTATTGCTCAACAGCGCGGAGGATGCTACCGAGTGCCTGATTGCCTATGCTCAGGAGCTTGCGGAAGCCAAGGCCGCGCTCAAGGCTGCGGGGGCGGGGGCCCCTGCGCCGGTTGCCAAGAAAACGGCAGATTGGCGTACCCTTACCGTGCAAGAGCGTTTGGCTCATGCTTTGGTAAACGGCATTACCGAGCATATTGAGGCTGACACGCAGGAGGCGCTGGGTGTATGTGGCTCACCCTTGCAGGTGATTGAAGGCCCCCTTATGGATGGCATGAAACAGGTGGGCGAGCTGTTTGGCAGCGGTAAAATGTTCTTGCCTCAGGTAGTGAAGAGTGCGCGCGTGATGAAACAAAGCGTGGCGGTTCTTACCCCCTTGCTGGAGTCTGCTCAGACCGGACAAAAGGCTGCTGCCACCGTGGTGTTGGCAACGGTTAAGGGGGATGTGCATGACATCGGTAAAAATATCGTGAGCGTGGTGCTCGCCTGCAACGGGTTCCGTGTGGTAGATTTGGGGGTGATGGTTCCCAAAGAGCAAATCATTGAATGCGCTTTGCGTGAAAAGGCGGATTTGGTGGCACTCTCGGGGCTGATTACGCCGTCTTTGGATGAAATGGCCGCCGTGGCCGCCGCCATGCAGGCAGCGGGTATGGATACCCCCCTGTTGGTGGGTGGGGCAACCACAAGCCCGCTGCATACGGCGCTCAAACTTGCGCCCCATTATCCTGCCGGAGTTGTTGTGCAAACGGCGGATGCCTCCACAATAGTACCCGTTGCAACGGCTCTCTGCGGTAGTGGTAAAGGGGCGTTTATTGCAGAATATAAAGCGGAGCAAGCTCGCTTATGTGCTGAGTTTGAACAAAAAGAGATTCCTCTGTACAGCTTGGCAGAGTCTCGCACCCGCGCTTTGCAATCGCCAGCTGCTCAACCGATCCCGCTGCGCACGGGTGTGTTCACCGTAGGTGTGCCCGCCGGATGTTCTTGCCACCATCCTCAACCGGATTTCCCCCTTACGTGGCAACAATTGCTTGATAAGGCGGACTGGAGCATCACCCTGCGCACGTTCGGTATGCATGCCGCACGTACGGAGGAGAAAAAGCAGGAGGCTGCTAAACTGCGTGCCGATGCAGAGGCTATTTTGAAACGAGCCTTAGCAGAGAACCGCATCCAAGCCCGCTCATGTTTCGGTATATGGCCGGCCGCTCGCCATGAGGATGATATTGAGGTGCAGGGCGGTACGGTATTGTATACTCTCCGTCAGCAAAAGATTAGTGATAATCCGCGTGTAGCACTATCGGATTTTGTTGGCACGTCAAACGGTTATGTCGGTGCCATGCAAATGGCTATCACCGGTGCAGATGAGTGGAGCGCAGAGCTCAATGCTGCTAATGATCCCTACAACGCGCTGCTGATAGCTGCCGTTGCCAACATGTTGGCCGAGGCCTTGGCTGAGTGTACGCAGGATTGTGTGGAACAAGTTTGGCCCATTGCAGGCTCTGCCATGGTTCGCCCCGCATGTGGCTACCCCTCTCAGCCCGACCATCAGGAGAAACGCACGGTGTTCTCTTTGCTGAATGCCTCGGCACATACCGGTACCACGCTTACAGAAACGTGCATGATGCAGCCGTCCTCTGCCATCTGTGCCCTCATCTTCAATCACCCCGAGGCTCGCTACTTTGCGGTGGGCCCCATTGGTGAGGACCAACGCGCCGATTATGAATCCCGCTCCGGGCATAAGTTGACGGTTTAACGCTGACGGCGTGATGATTAAGCGCACGAAACGGTGAAAATCACCCTGTTTCGTGCGCTTTTTGCTTGCAATGTTCCACAGGAACAGGTAGAATGAGTGCGTACCGATAGTACTACACTTTTATTATGAAACCTACACTTCTTGTTCTCGCAGCAGGTATGGGCAGCCGTTACGGTGGCCTTAAGCAGCTGGACCCCATGGGGCCCAATGGTGAAGTTATTCTTGATTACTCCGTGTATGATGCCATTCGTGCCGGGTTCGGTAAGGTGGTGTTCATCATCCGCAAGGACTTTGAGGAGGCCTTTAAGAGCCAAGTCGGCGCTCGCTTTGCCGACAAGATTGAGGTAGACTACGCATTCCAGTGCTTGGATGACCTGCCCGAGGGGTACAGCGTGCCCGAGGGTCGCGTAAAGCCTTGGGGCACTGCCCACGCTCTGCTTGCCGCCCGCAATGTTGTTAAGGAGCCGTTCGGCGTGGTGAATGCCGATGACTTCTACGGTGCAGACGCCTTTGTAAAGGCTGCCGAGTTCCTTACCGCAGAGCCCGGTTGCCCCTGCAAGGAGCACTACGGCATGATTGGTTATCCCCTTAAGAACACCCTCAGCGACCACGGCGATGTAAACCGCGGTATCTGCGGTATTAAGGATGGCTACTTGGACAGCGTGGAAGAGTATACCAAGATTAAGATGGAGGAAGACGGCGTTTGCCGTGGCGACAGCCTTTCCGGCGAGCGTAAGCCCGTTGACCCCGAGGAGCTCGTTTCCATGAACTTCTGGGTATTCCCTGCCAGCTTCATTTCCCGCATTCAGGAGCACTTCACTCACTTCATGGCTGAGCACGGTGCAGAGCTGAAGAGCGAGTGCTACATCCCCACTGTTGTGGATGAACTGATTCACAACGGCAAGGCAGATTGCAGCGTTATCAAGACCACCGCTAACTGGTTGGGTGTTACCTACCCGAGCGATAAACCCGCTGTGGTAGAGAGCATTGCCAAGCTGGTAGAGGATGGTGTATATCCCGCCAAACTCGGTTAATTTTTGGAGATTATGTACGATATCAAATCCATATCCGGCCTGTTTGACCTCCGTGGCGACTTTGTCTGCGGGGCTCCTTACGGCTCCGGTCATATTAATGACACTTTCCGTGTTATCGTAGACCAGGCAGGTCTGCGTGTAAGCTACATCTTACAGCGCATTAACAGCAACGTGTTCAAGCAACCCATCCCGCTCATGGAAAACGTGAAGCGTGTTACGGATGAAGCTCTGCGCGTGCTGTTGGAGGAGGGCTGCAAAGAGGCCTACCGCCGCACCCTTACTATCGTAAACGCTAAGGATGGCAAGCCCTACGCTCAGGATGCCGACGGCAATGTATGGCGTGTATACCCCTTCATTGACCGTGCCCGCACCTACGATATGATTGAGAACCCGGGCCAGTGCATTGAGGTGGCTCGTGCCTTTGGTAACTTCCAGAAACTGGGTGCCAACCTTCCCGGCGCTCCGCTCTTCGAGACCATCCCCGATTTCCATAACACCACCAAGCGCTTCAAGAACTTCCAGGCCGCTTTGGCAGCGGATGCTTGCGGGCGTGCTGCTACCGTGCAAAAGGAAATCGATTGGTTCCTCTCCCGCGAGGCAGATTGCCACAAGGTTGTAAACTACCTTGCCAGCGGCGAGCTGCCCCTGCGTGTCACCCACAACGACACCAAGCTCAACAACGTGATGCTTGATGACGTAACGGGCGAGGGCATTTGCGTGATTGACTTGGACACCACCATGCCGGGCTCCTCCCTGTATGACTTCGGTGACATGATCCGCACCTCCACATCCCCCGCTGCAGAGGATGAGAAGAACACCTCCCTTGTTACCATGCGCATGGAGTACTTTGAGGCTCTTGCCAAGGGATACTGCGAGGCCGCTACCTTCCTCACCCCGCTGGAGAAAGAGCTGCTTCCGTTCTCCGGTAAGCTGCTTACCATGGAGTGCGGTATGCGCTTCCTCACAGACTATCTGGAGGGCGACACCTACTTCAAGATTAAGCGCCCCGAGCACAACCTGGACCGCTGCCGCACCCAGATTGCCCTCGTCGAGTCCATCGAGGCTCAAATGGACGCCATGATGAAAGTGGTGGAAAAATACTGATTTATCTTACCTCATTACTGAACTCAAAAAGCCCTGTCGAGATTCCTCGACAGGGCTTTTTACGGGTAAAGAGAAACTCTCGAAATAAATCAACTGTTCCCACGCGTGCTACTGATTAAAATACGTCGCGTAGCTTCGTGACCGGTCCACAGAAACGGATGGGATTGCCGATATGCTCTGCCAGTGTTTTAAAATGTGCACGTGCACATTGAATTTTCAAATCTTCTTTTGTTCGCAAATCACCGGAAAGGTTACTGCCTTTCGTTTCTACAACGAAGTAAAGAATATCCTGCCCATCTTCGTGTTTTACCATAGCCCAGTCCGGGTTATATTTACCCAGTGGTGTGGGTATGGTGAAACTGTCGGGCAATTTGATATAGAACTTTACGTTTTCATCCAAGTCTGCGTCACGCGCAAAATTGCGCTCGGGTTTTGAGCCTGAGTCACAGACAATTTGTTCCGTAAGACATTTTTCTGAGGTTGCAATCACATTTTTGATGTCACCCACCTGCTGTGGTGTCAGGAAGAGCTGTTTGCCGTACTCGCGTTCGCCTATAATGACAGGGCGGTAACAAATGCCATCTACCATCAGAGCCTCCAGCTCTCGTTGTATGCCTCTGATGATTCTGCGCAAGAACTCGGCACAGTTATCGCGCACTTTGTTCAATACCGCTTCGGGTAATCCTCGTAAAATTCGCACAACCGTGCGGCGGGTCAGCTCCGTCTTGTCCACTATTTCCGATACAATATCCGGCACGGGGTTGTTCGAGGTGTCGACCACGGTGTGCTTGGTGCCTTTCAGCTCCGCTCTGATGCCGCCGTTTCTGTAAGTGATGCCTGCTATACCCATGCTGAGCAACACCGGTGGAATATTCAGTAAATCTTGCTGTACGTTGTTGACCACTCGGCGTATCAAGGTCTCCGTGCTGAACTTTACTTCGAAAATGGTGCGTGTTTTAATGCGCTCCCACAAGGCCAGGAAATGCGCGTTATCCCTCCATTTATCGCGAACTTTCAACTCGTGGCGTTTGTTCGCATCGGTAACTGATACCTTGCGTGTGGCATCCATCAACACCTGTAACAGTGCGTGGTGCATGGCGGGGCGTTGTTCTTCGGGTACAGCATCCAAACAACTGTCAGGTAGTATAAAGGTTCCGGCCTGTAACTGTTGGTTGGCAGTATCACTCAGTTTGCCTTGTGCATCAATAATGTCGGCAGCTGTGCAGCTTGCCAATACCATTTTGCCGCGTTCTTGCCCCAGTAATTCTTCTTCTCCTTGGCGGGTGGGCAGGGTAACGGCCCCCAATAGCTGCGGCGTAACAACGCCGAACTTCATGCCGTCTTCCTCATATTCATGTTGCAGCTTTTTAGCAAACTCTTCGAAATGCTCTTTGGCAACAACCGTCAGGGTGTTGACACCCTCCTCTCGCACGCGGCGGCCGTGTTTATCCACGCATATACGCAGACCTCGACCAATGATTTGACGGCGCGATATTTCACTCGCGGTCTCAAAATCCGACCTCAACACACACACCTGAAACACATTCGGATTATCCCAGCCCTCTCGCAAGGCCGTGTGAGAAAAGATGAATTGCAAGGGCTCGTCCAAACTCAATAAGCGTTCCTTGTCGCGCATAATCAGTTCGTAAGCGCGCTTGGCCGCATCGCTGCGGTCGTTTTCTTTGGTGTTCGTCCAAATCTCTTTTTTGCCTTTTTTGTCTATTGAGAAATACCCGTCGTGCACGGTATCGGCTGCGGGTGGCGCACCTTCTGCCCATAAGCTGCGGTATTGAGGCAAGCTTGACCATTTATTGAACTCTCTTTCAAAAATCTCGGCATACCGACCGGGCTTCCGCCCGTTTTCATCATACTCACGGTAGTTTGACACGCTGTCCAAAAAGAACAGACTCAGCACCTTGATACCCTTGGGGCGTAAAAGAGCTGCCCTCTCAAGATGCTTTTTGATGGTTTCGCGTATCATTTGCTCCACTAACACGGCGTTGTCGCTGCCGGCGTTGTCCTCTCCCGTGCCGATGAATCCGATGCTCTCGGGAGAAAAGAGCACGCCGTTCTCCTGTATCTGTTGCACGACGATACCGGTGTATATCTCATTCCGGGTTACAAGATCCAAGCTGTCACCCACGTGTGCCTCCATATCTTTGCTTTTGCCTTGCAAATCATGCAATAATCTTAGTTTGGCATAAGTTTCTCCCTTTTTTTCGCCAACTTTCAGTACTTTAATGTAGGGTAACCCGCTTGTGTTTTGGCTGATGGTGCAACCTGCTACTTCAATGTGTTTTACCAGCTTTTGGTTGCTCGCCTCTACGGCGTTCAGGGTGTAAAGCGGGTGGCATAAGTTGCGGTGGGTGGCAGAGTAGCGCAAGGTGCACAAGGGCTCCAGCAGGGCAATGCCGTTCAGCTCTCCCTTTTCTCCCACGTTTTGCGGCTCATCCACAATAACAATGGGGCGGCATTGGCGTATGTAATGAATGGGCTCCATTCCCCCCGTTTTCTCGTTGGCGGTGTACATCACACGCTGAGCCCCTCGCTTGGGGGTGTCATTGTGCTCGGCTTCTTTTTGTATGGCGGTTATGGCTTGTATGGTGCACACCATAATCTCCAACTTGTTGCTGCGCGCATAGTTGCACACCTCGCCTATCTTGGCACTGTCGTACAAGGTGGCATGCATGGCCACGCCGTCATACAGCGTGCGAAAGTGCTCGCGCATCAACTCGATGCTCTTGAATACGCCCTCTTTAATGGCAATGCTCGGCACTACTATGATAAACTTGCTGAACCCGTAGCGCTTGTGCAGCTCGTATATGCTGCGCAGGTAAACGTAGGTCTTGCCCGTGCCGGTTTCCATCTCTACCGTAAAATCCCATGCGGCGCGCAGCACGCTTTTTTTCTTTTTGCCTACGGTTTGTTCGGCAAGGTAGCTTTTACTCTCAGAGATAACTTGCCCGTTGCGCTCTTGTATACCTTTCAGGTTCTGCAATATCTCTTCATCTGTAAGGCTCAGCTTGTTGCCGGTGCCCATATCTGTGTCACGCAGTCCCAGCTCCCCCTCCTTTGGCGGTAGCATCACGGTGAAGGGGCTCACGGCATGGCCTTGCCCCTCAAACAAATTGCATACTGCCTCGATGGCTCGGTGTTGGTACGCTAAATCTGCCTCAAATTGCAACTTTACCTTGCTCATGGCTTCAGAATGCTTTTACTTTCAGTATGCCGCTTTGCTCCAGCGTTTGGCAAAAGCTCTTTTTGCGTGCATCCCCCTCATCTCCGTTTACCCCCTGCATGGTGTTGCTGCTGTCAAAAGCACTATCTCGCACATAGACCACGCAGTCCTTGCCGTCGGGGTCTTCTTCCTCATGCCAGCGTGCGATGCCTGCTGCCAGCTCTTGTGCTTCCATGCCGATGTGCGCGTCAAAGCAACAATAATATAAGCCGTAGCCCAAGCTATACACCGTGTACCCCGCAATCTCCTTATTGCGACTGTCTTCCGTCAGCTCTATGCCTTGTTTCAGCAATACTTCGTAAAAAATATCTTCGCTCGTGCGCTCCGGCCGCAGGTTGCTTTCGTTCTCCAGTTGCAGGTTCAATTGCCCCGGCTCGGTGCTCCATGGCATCACGTTGCTGGTGTCCAGCTTAAAGACGCGGAACCCTACATCCAAATTCTGCCCGTCAAGCCCTGCTTCTGGCTTTACCTTTTCTCCCGCTCTCCGTATGCGCTCCTTGCCTATCTCGCAGATGTTCGCATACCCGGCTTTCGCGGCTGTTGAGTCATTGTCGCAAGTTTCGGGCATTTGCGTCATTATGAATCTGCATTTTTTATTTTTTTCTGCGTTATATTTGAGTATAGCGTGAGCTGTTGTGGCTGAGCCTGAAAAGAAATCTACAACTATAGAATCATCTTCAAGATTAGCGAGTGTCAATAGTCGTTCCAGCAATCGAACTGGTTTGGGCCCATCAAATACGCCTTTGTTCTCAAATAAAGATACAACTTCTTGAGCACCTTCCTGGCTATGCCCTACTTCTTTATGTAGTAATATTGATGTTGGAGCCATGCCTTCAAAACGTAGTTCTGATAAGAATCTCTTGATTCTAGGCGTTCCGTCTCCATCGGGGCCAAACCAAATTCTCCCATCTCGGAGTCTCTCGCAAAACGCGTTTTGCGAGAGCCTCCAGCAGCGTCCTGCTGGAGGCTCTACGACTCTTCCTGAAGGAGTCGTAATTGGATAATCGCATTCTTCGTTATATGTTTTAACGGAGATATCGCTTGACATCCATACTCCTCTGGGATCATTGTCCGGATTGGAATATCTTGCGTTTGCTTCTTCGGTACGTTCTAATCTTCCAATCCTAAATGTTTCTATATTCTTAGCAAACATCAGTATGTAATCATGGCTGTTAGAAACATATCTTGCATCATTTTTCGGGGAAAATGCTCTTTGCCATATTAGTTGAGCAATGAAATTTTTACTTCCGAAAATCTCATTGCAGCACTGGAGTAAATTACTATCTTCATGGTCATCAATACTAATAAAAATCACCCCATCATCGCTCAGCAACTCGCGAGCGAGCATAAGGCGGGGGTACATCATATTGAGCCAATCGGTGTGATAGCGGCCACTGGTTTCAGCATTGGCTTTGAATTTATCCTGCTGGCCTGTCAGATTCAGATAATTTTGGATGCCGTTTTGATAATCATCGGGGTAAACGAATTCATTGCCGGTATTATAAGGAGGGTCGATATAAATCATTTTCACCTTACCGGCGTAAGATTTTTGGAGGAGCTTGAGCACCTCGAGATTATCGCCCTCAATATAGAGATTCTTGGTGTTATCCCAATTTTTAGACTCCTCTTTACAGGGGCGTAGGGTGCCGAGGGAGGGAGTAAGGGCATTACGGCGGGCGCGTGCTTTGCCGTGCCATTGCAGGCCGAAGAGTTCATTCTCTTTGGCAACATCGTCGCCGAGCAGTTGACGCAGGGCATCAAAATCTACCTTTCCCTCACGCACGACCGAGGGGAAGAGTAGCTGTAATTTAGCCAAGTTACCCGAGATGGGGGACTGGGACTGGAGCTCGGGAGAGTTCAACGTAAGTTTTTCAGGAGTTTTCATTTTGAGGGGGTAATAGATTAATAAGCTGATTGATAAGAGAATGACGCAAATTGCCGAGGGGGACACGTTTGCTCGCATTAAGTCGGCAAGCGTTTAACTGCGCACGCACGGCAGATAATTGTTGCAAAAGCGCGGCAACAACTGCATGTTGTTGTTGGGCCTGCTGTGGTGTGGGGAGGGAGCAATAGTTGATATTGCCAGCGATGGACAGCAACTGTTTATCGGTAGCCGTGTTAAGGGCATAGAGCGCACATATCCAACGGTTGTAAAGGGCACGCAAATGGGCGGGAAAGCCTTGGCGAATATCCATCTCTTGCACGAAGGCAGGGGGTAATTGCGCGGGCAATAACACTTTGACAAAATGCTCGCCAAAGCGGGCAGACAAATAAACGTCATTTTTATGTTGAATGAACAACAACAATGGATTGCCGGAACCTCGGTGTAAGAGCTCCGTTATCCTGTTGCGCTGGGGAGTGGTACACTCTGCGTTCAAACACACATAAAAAATCATCAGCGCAACGGCATCTTCCGATTCCGGGATATCGGGCCAAATGGCATCATAAATGCAAGTATAGCGGGCAGATTTTACCTGCTCAAGAATCAATACACCTTCACCGCGTTTTGAAGCACAGTTTGAAACGATATCCTCTTTGTTGACAGTGGCAAAGATATCTGCTATGGCGGCGGGCAGCATTTGCCGGATGAGTGGGTGCATCATGGTATAACGGCAAGCCAGGTAATAATTTCAACATCGTCTACACCACGGGCCGTGCGACCACGCCCCAGCAGTGGTTTACCCGCAGCAAAAGCACTGCGGCCTATACTTGCTTTTTCCTCACCCATCAATTCGCGCACGGCGGCAGAAAGCAGCTTGGTGTAGCGTGCCATGTCTGCACCGTTTTTGGTGATTTGAGTAAAGTTCGCTCGGCAGGATTCGCTCTCCTCTCGTGAGCCGTGGGTGACAGATTGCAGGAGGTCGAGCATGTCTCGCACATTGCGGAATTGCGGCAAAACGGAGCCATCCTCCGCCACATGGAGGAGGTAATAAGGGGCATAGGGATAGGCTTTGTCTGCCTGAATCTTAGCGTGGGATTTGAGCAGGAAAAACGCCCCGGCAGCAACCCCGACCGATGCAGCAGCAACGGCTCCGAGGTAAGATGGCCATTTGTCGGGGCGATGAGATGGCGAAGCCAGACAAAAGTTTTGCAGGTCGCTGCGGTGTTGTTGGAAATTCAGGTTGGTGATAGAGGCATCTGCGGCGACGTCCTCCAGATTAATCACCTCATCTTTAAGGCGCAGGAGTTGACGGGAACGGAACTCGAGGTCTTGCCGGGCTTCTTTACTGAGTAAGTTGTCATCTCCCGTGGCAGAAGTGGAGAGGAGGTCCATTTTTGCCTTAACGCGTTGCTCTAGGTTGATATACTCGTTCAGCTCTGCAACGGGCCACATGTTGACCATTTGAATGCAGGTGTTAGTGCTGCCGATACGGTCTATACGACCTAAACGCTGGATGATGCGTACGGGGTTCCAATGAATATCTGCGTGAATCAAGAAGTCGCAATCTTGCAAGTTCTGACCTTCTGAAACACAATCCGTTGCAATAAGAACATCAATTTGCCGACCTGCGGTGCGGGCGAGATCAAACTTCTTGGAACGCGGAGAAAAGGCAGAGAGCAGGGAATCTTGGCCTGTGCGTACGCCGTCAAGCGTGCAGCGGTTGCGTTTGGCGCCGCTTACCATGGCCGTGTGCAGACCATACTCTTGCAAGAGCCAAGGGGAAAGCTTTTCGAACAGGTAGGTAGCCGTATCAGCAAAAGCCGTAAAGATGATTACCTTTTTATTGCCGGGATTGAGCGGGGCAGTAATCTTGCGGCTGATAATCTCCCTTAATTGTTTGAGTTTGGAGTCTTGCGTTTTTCGCACAACATCAATGTGCTGTTGCAATTGTTGCAAGTAGTTGAGGTCCTCTTGCAAATCATGTTTCAAGCGGTGGCGGTCTAAATCTTGCAGAGCCACCTTGATTTTTGCAGAGCCGAGCAGGGCGTCGTCCTCGTCGTCAATGTCTTCCTCAGATATATCGTTATCCCATACAACCTGCTGCGCATTTTGCAGCATGGCGAGTTGAGCCTTTGTGTTTTCTATTTGCTTGCCGAGGGTGATGGCGTATGCCTCTACCGAGCTTTCCATACGCTTGAGGAGGTTGACCGTCATGAGGGCAGAAAGGCTCTTTTCGCGGTCAATTTGAGAGAACTCCAGGTTAGCGCCGATTTGCTGGTTATATTTTTGCAGGTAGGCTTCCTTGCGGTGCTCGAGCACATAATAGAGGGGCCTGTAGACCGCCATGTGGAGCTTTTGCAGGGTTTTACTGATGGCCTGTACAGGCAAGAACCCGTTGTCCCCGCTATCGGGGTAAAGGTTGATGGGGAGGAGGCGTTTGGGGAACATTGCAACGGCGGAGCTGCTGTTGTAATGCGCCTCGATGTGCTTGCGGGAGCGCGCGATGGTGAGGAGGTCTAACAGATGAATATAATCTTGCCCCAAGACATGTAAAAGAGAGGTCTGTACACGCTCCGCCTCGGGTGTCTTAGCCCATACTGCAAACTTTTTTTGCGCTTGGCGAGCGGTTTCTGTAATGCTTTCAATGCCGTAGGGTTTGAGGTGCTCATCCTTGCCACCGGCTATGAGGTTGATTTGATTGCGCAAATCTGTAACGCGGTTATTGACGGGGGTGGCAGTGAGTAAAAGAATTTTAGTTTTGGCGCCACGATTGATGACTTGGTCGAGCAAGCGTTGGTAACGTGAACCTTTGTTGCGGAAGTTGTGTGACTCATCAATGACGATGAGGTCAAAATGCTCCCACCGGAAGTGTGAAAGGTCAATATCCCCGCTTTTGCCGCTTGTTCGGTTAATGTCGGTGTGGTTGAGCAGGTCGTAATGGAACGGATCATCCGCAAAGGGATTTCGATTGTCGTTGAGGGTAAATAAGGCCCAGTTGTCGCGCAGCCGTTTGGGTGCAAGCACCAGCACTTTATCGCCTTTGCGGGCAAAGTATTTGATAACGGCAAGTGCCTCGTACGTTTTGCCGAGACCCACACTATCTGCCAGAATGCAGCCATTGTATTTGAGTATTTTGTTAATGACGCCCTTAACGCCGTCTTTCTGGAAGCTGAACAGCTCTTGCCATATAGCTGTATCCGTGTATCCCGGCGGGGTGTTTAAGTAATCCTCCTGCACCTCGGCATCGGGCACAAAGATTTGGCATGCACGCATATATACCCATTCTGCCGGGTGAGTACTTGCCAAAAACTCAAGCTGATTTTGTAATTTATCGCAGGTTCTGAGTTGCTCTGCATGCTGCCATACTGCGTCAAAACGAGCACTTTGTAGCTCTGCCTGTTCGGTGGTCATGGCCTCTGTTTCTTCAAAAAGCCCTCCGTGTGGCATGGCGCCTACGCCTTCTGCGGATAATAGCCCGGGAACATGCCGTCCGCTGACGTTTGCTCCTTGATGAAATAGGATAAACTCTCTCCCGTTTTTGAGGGGCGCAAACTTAACTGTTACGCGCCCACTTTGCAGCCAATTCAAACATTGTTGTGCCCAGCGTTGTCCTTGTAAACTATTTAGAAACTTATGCTCTTTATCGGCTCGCAGCAGCCCCCATCTCTCTAAACAATTATCACTGAGTATTAACTGCCACTCCGCTTTTAGGTAGCTTTTGGGAATTTCGCTGAATCCCTTCAACGTTGCTTCGGCACTCACTACGGCAATTCGCTCCGGCGCGGGGTCTATCACAGGTGTAAAGGTGTGTAGTTGGTGCGTTTGCATGGAGATTGCCGTGGTTGTAGGTTGATACGCCGAGCATTCTCCCGCGCGCGCACCCGATATTATCAGCATTTATTAACCTTATCTTTTTGCAACATTGTTATCATCAATATTTTAAGGATTTCTTTATTTGAGAAAAGTGCCTGCGGAAGCTTTAGAACTATTGATTTGTTCTCTTCCTCATTATAGATTGAATTACTGCGTCTCAAAGAGCAAAAATAGGTATTTTTCTCTTGACCAGCATAATAAATGCACACATATCACCATGAAATCAAAAAAAACGAAAGAGAATATAATGATAGGCTGTGAAGAATTAGCAGCGCTTACACTGTTGAAAAAGAGTGGTGTAGGATTAGTAGAAGCCGCGCAGGTTGCGTATTCTGTAATAGCCCGTCTACGACAAAAAGGAAGAAGTGCTCATTATGAGATTGCTTGTGTGGAGGTAGTAGAGGAGGGGATAAAAGTGATAGAAACGCGAGAGAAGACGGTGCCGTTTGCAGAGGCTGCTAGGCTGAGTATTGAGGCTCGAGCCGGGAGGCGGCCGACAACATTGCGGGATTTGCGTCACTTTACCTCAAGGATGCTGCGGGTGGAGGGAGTGGGAGAACGCCCGCTACGTGCGATGGGGGTGGATGAATGCCGCAATCTCTTACAAAAGTCGTTTGGCAGTAGTGCCCATAG
Source organism: Akkermansia sp. (assembly GCA_017399165.1). Lineage (GTDB taxonomy): Bacteria > Verrucomicrobiota > Verrucomicrobiia > Verrucomicrobiales > Akkermansiaceae > Akkermansia. Next base: position 33,211 of record JAFQEF010000079.1, on the reverse strand, counting down.
TTATCGAAAAGGCAGAGCTGTATTACACAGTATATTTGCATATGGTAAGCGCCGCGGGTGGTGTGCCGGAAACCCTGTGGATGATATTGAAACACCGAGTGTTAGCGAGAATGAGATAGTGCCGTTGACTCTTCAACAAATACGAAAACTGGAAGACGCCGCAACAAAGACGGAGCATGCGGATATGCGTTTATCTTTGCATTTGCTTACTTATTGCGGCTTGCGGCCTGCAGAAGTTGCCCGATTAAGCCCGCAGGATATTCGATGGAAAGAGGGGGAGGTTGTTGTGCGCCCGGTGGTAAGCAAGACCGGTGGAGGGCGTGTAGTACCGTTGTATTGCAAGGGGAAACTGCGAGGTGTGCGGCGTATTATTCCCCGCAACTGGACCGTCCGCTGGAAGAAATTAAGAAGAGCTGCCGGATTGAGGACATGGCAGGCAGATGTATTACGCCATACTTTTGCGACTTACCATGCAACGTATTTTCGGAATCTACCGGAGTTGCAGTTAGAAATGGGGCACAGCAGCCCGAATTTGCTGCGCACTCGCTACGTTAATGCGATGCATGTGACAAGACATGAGGCCTCCGCGTTTTTCGGGGTGCGATAAAAAATGGCCCGCTGCTTATTTTGTTAAGCAGCGGGCGATGAAGGGGGCGATGGGGGGATTAGTAAACGTCTTTCTGGTAACGCTTGGCTGCCTTCATGTTCTTGAGGTATTCGGCTGCCTCTTCCTCCGTGCGGTTGCCGTGGGTGGAGATGATGGAGAGCAGGGCTTTCTCCACATCTTTAGCCATGCGGTTGGCATCTCCGCACATGTAGACAGCGGCGCCGTTCTCCAGCCATTGCCAAATCTCTGCGCCGGCTTCCTCCATGAGGTTTTGCACGTAGATCTTGTGGGCTTGGTCGCGGCTCCAGGCAACGGAGAGACGGAGCTTGCCGCTTTCTACAAGCGGAGCGATTTCGTCCTCATAGCAGCCATCTGTAGCCTTGTAGGGGTTGCCGAAGAAGAGCCAGTTGGCGCCGGGGGCGTTGTCTGCCACACGCTGTTGCCAGAAGGCTCGGAACGGAGCAATGCCGGTGCCGGGACCCACCATGATGATGGGGGTGTTGCCGTCCTCGGGCAGGCGGAAGTTTTTGTTGCTGTGAACAAATACCTTCACTTTGTCACCGGCCTTGAGGCGGTCTGCCATGTAGGTGGAGCAAACGCCACCGCGTTGGCGCTCTTGAGCGGTGTAGCGAACGGCACCCACGCAAAGGGAAACTTGGCCGGGTACGGCATCCGGGCTGCTGGCAATGGAGTACAGGCGCGGGGTAAGTTTGCCGAGGATGGCAACAAATGCGGCTGCATTTTCAAACTTGGCTGTGGTGACGGCATCTTGTGCTACATCGAGCAGGTCTCGCCCCCAGCAGTAGTCTTTAAGGGCATCCTTATCTGCGAGAATAGCGGTCAGTTTTTCGCTGTTGGCCACGGCATTCCATTTGGTGAGGTTGCCTTTTTTGAGAGAGGTGATATCGTAAGCATTGATGAGGGCCTCTCTCAGGGGGGCGGTGGCGCCATCCGGCATGGGAACAGGTTCTGCGGCATCCAGCCCGAGTGCTGCGATGAGGGCATCTACCAAGGCGGGGTCGTTGCAGGGGAATACCCCTAAGGCATCACCCGTAACATAGGTGAGTCCGGAGTCGCCGAGGTTGTAGTCTATATGGATGGTCTCTTTGGCGCTGCCGGGTTTGGTGACGGGGCGAACACTCTGCACGGTGGCAGGGTACGGGTTCTTCATGCTGTACGGTTCCATAATGTTTTTATTTGTTTTGAAATTAATCTGTTCGGTTGAAAGTCTATCTATTTGGGGGATTTTGTCAAGCTAAATCCGATAAAATTGGTGGAGATTATTTGTTTCTGCCGATGGAGGCATTGAACTTAACGGAGGATTTGACATTGACACGAGGTTGGTAGGTGCGCAGGGCGATTTTGCCTTCCTTTTTGGTGTATTTTTGCACATACACGGCTGTTACTTTTGCGGAGTCTGCATGGTATTCTGCGTCAATCAGGTTGCTTTTGAGGTGGTAGCCCTCGTCGTCGCAAATGATGATTTCGGGCACTTTTTCCGCATCTGTATAGGTGACTCGCAGTATGAGTTCATCCGGGGCTGCGGCGGAGCGTTCCAGGGGCTCAATTTCTACTTGGTGCCCGGCGATGGTGCAAGTGGTTTTTTGGGTGGTGCTGAAGGTGGGGGCTTCATGCTTTTGCACGCCGGGGGTTACGGGGAGCTCGAGCGAGGTGTCGAAGTTGAGGGTGTCTCCGGCCGGCAGTTGGGTGAAGTCATACACCATGATGTGGCAGTGAGCGTCTTTAGAATCAAAGCATAACTCCCAATCACGGAACTTACCCGTCATTTTGTTGCCGGCGCCATCCGTGGCTTCTAAGTCCGGCATGGGGGCTTCCTCGTGGGTCCACAGTGTGGCTCCTTTGGACGGTGTGACGTGTAAGCGAACCGTGCAGCGCACGGCGGGGTCGGCCCCTGGTTGCTCCGTTACATTGTACAGGCATTCTATGCTTTGCGGGGATATTTTGATGGTGGGCGGGGCATCTGCTGCGTATAATGCAGCAGGTGTAAACAGAAGACTGTACAGAAAGTTACGCAACATGAGTCTATTGAGATACGTTTTCTTGTGCTGCAGGCGGTGTGGTGACCCCGCTGAGGGTTACATCAAAATTGACCGGGAGTTTGATAGCCTTTGTCTCTGTGCAGGTGGAGATTTCCAGCAGTGGGGCGGGTAGGGCATCCACCAGCACAAATGTGGTGGTTTTGGTGGTGTTATCTTGAGAAGCGGTGGTGGCAAAGTCAATCTCCTGCACAAAGGCATCTGCGGATTCCGGCCCCCATTGGCGGGCAATCTGCATAATGGTGATGTTGGCGGGGTATTGCAGGGATATTTCTGCGCGGCGCAAGCGCTCACCTTCTTTATTGCCTTTATCTGCGTTAGCTGCAGCCGGGGTAATGTTAAAGGTGCTGCCGTTGATTTGGACGGAGGAGGGGGCAAGGGCATCCGCCTTAATGTTGGAGTGTTTGGCTACATTTTTTGCCAAAGAAATATCCAGCTCCCCGCTGAGTTTGATTTTACTGCCGCCGGGGCGTTTTTTATAGGTGAACTTGGCGTAGGTTTTGCCGTCCTCTGTATAGAGGCGAGCTGTGGATGGTGTGTATTTGCAGCCTTTGTCGTCTGTAAGGGTGATGGTGGAGCCCAGGTGCTCTGTCTCTATCAGGGTAACATCTGCAGCCGGGGTAAGCTCGAACTTTACGCCGAAGCCGGGGTTATCCGTAGAATCATGAGGCCTGAACTCGGAGCGACAGGAGTGCAGTTGAACCGATACCTCAGACTGCGCGTACCCGAGACCCACTGTGCTCAGTAGGCCTGCTGTACTCAGAAACAGATGCGGCATAAGCTTGTTCATACCCAAAACAGCATTGCTTTAGGTTCTTATATGATATTTTATGAGCATTTGCAAGCAAAAAAGCGTGTCACTACGCGTTATGGCTGGATTACAGGCTTGATTATGCTTTTTGCATATACTATAATGCGCTTGTTTTTATGAGCACCATTACACAATACGCTAATCAGTACGTGCTGGATCTTGTAGCATATCAACCCGGCAAGCCAATTGAAGAAACCGCCCGAGAATTGGGGCTGAATGCGTCTGATATTGTTAAGTTGGCTTCCAATGAAAACTCCCTTGGGCCGTCTCCCAAGGCGGTACAAGCCATGCAACAGGCTGCCATGGGGGCTCATATTTACCCGGATGGTGCCTCTTTTGCCCTGCGCAGTAAGTTGGCCGGTATGTTCGGGGTGGATTTTAAGCAGACGGTGGTAGGTAGCGGCAGCAGTGAGATTATTGAGTTGCTGTGCCATGCCTGTTTGCATGAGGGAATTGAGCTGATGGCTGCCAAGCACAGTTTCTCTATGTACCCTATTATGTGCAAGCTTTTCGGCGCAAAGTATGTGGAGGTAGAGAATAAGGCGGATTGGAGCCATGACCTGATGGCTATGCTCAAAGCCATCACCCCGCAAACACGCCTTATCTTTATTACTAACCCCACAAACCCGGTGGGTACCATGGTGTTTCAGGAAGAGATGGATGCCTTTATGGCTCAAGTGCCTGAGCATGTGATTGTGGCATTTGATGAGGCTTATATTGATTTTGCAGATGTGAAGCCCGATACCATTAAATATGTGAAACAGGGTAAGAATGTGATTTTGTTGCGTACCTTTTCCAAAGCATACGGCTTGGCCGGGTTACGCGCCGGTTATGGTATCACCACGCCCGAGATTGCAGATTTGCTCAATAAAGCACGTACTCCCTTTAACATGAATCTGATGGCTCAGGCCGCCACCGTGGCTGCTTTGGATGATAAGGAGCATCTGGAGGCCTCTGTGCGCATGGTTGCAAAGGGTAAAAAGCAATTTTACACCGCTTTCGAGCAATGGGGGATAGAGTACATCCCCTCCCACGGTAACTTTATTCTCGTTAAAACAGGACGAGGCAGGGATGTCTTTAACGCCTGCCTCGCTAAGGGTGTTATCCTGCGCCACATGGATGGCTACGGCCTCCCGGAATACATCCGCATTACCGTGGGTAATGAAAAAGAAAACTCCCGCTGCCTTGAGGTGCTGCGGGAGGTGCTGAAATAAAGGCATCAGAACGGTTTTACACCGCGCGATAAGGCCGTAATAATACGGCATTTGATGGGTTGCCACTTCAAGCGCAGCTTAAGCAATTTTGCTTTAAGGTTGCGCTGCAATCTGGCATGTAGGCGTTTGTCTTTGACGCCTTTATCACGGGAGTTCCAGATGGGAAACTTGTCGAGGACTGCAGTTTTTGGTAAATCTGTTTCACCGGCGGGAAAAGCGACCCCGCCACGCAGTTTGAACAGCACGGAAAAGAGGCTCTGGTCATGCCGGTTGTCCAAAAAGAAAACGGAATTGGGTGTCTTGGAGCGAGAGTCGTCTATCAACGCGATATTGGAACAGCAAATAGACTCCCACTCTGTAACAAAATCCATAGAGGCTTGGCACTTTCGGATATAAATTTGAGTGGCTGCAATTTGTGCGGACTCCGTAATTTCTCGATTGTCTCTGCAATCAAAATAGCTGAATATATCCCCCTTGGTCCAACGTTTTTCGTAAACATCAATCCATGAGGCGCATACGGGGAAAGCCTTAACGCCGAGCGCATCAGCCTGAAGCTTGCTGATATATTCCTCAAGCTTTGCCATGCCTTTGGGGTTAAGGTGACAGCCGGCATCGCAATAGATGAGGATATCGTTCTCTTGCAATTTCTCTAACTGCGTGCGGATGATATGCGGTTTCCATAACCAGTAGCCGAACCCTCGCACCGTGGGAGTCATCAAATGGCGGTGGTGCGCATAAAAATCAGCATCAAGGTTATGCTCATTCAGAATATGAATCTCATCAAAGAATTGCATGGCTTGGGCCTGCGCGGTGAGACGAGCGGCTGCGCTGACCATGCGAGAATCAGCAAAGCTCAGAAAAAAAATTCTCGGTTGCATATTCATGATTGTAATACATTATGATACAGCGCAGCAAACGTGGCGAACATGTTATCGCGAGATAAAGCTTTTCTGCAGCGTTCTACGTCAAAAGAGCCCATATCCAGAGACGTTTGCTGCGACCCCGTTACAGCCAACACTGCGTCGATAAGTGCTTGTTTATCTTTGGGCTCAATAATGTAACCGGACTTACCGTGCTCCACATACTGCTTTGCACCGCACTCTGTTGTAAGCACCACAGGCACACCGGCCACGCGAGCCTCTTTGACTGAGGTGGGACCGGTATCTGCCAAGCTGGGGTGTATTAAACACCAACAATGACTTAAGTGAAAAACTAGTTCTTCTCTGTTAAGTCTACCAAGAGGAATAATGTTGGAATGCAGATTGGCGTATCTTTCTGCAGAGACTCCGGCTAAATAAAGTTTGATATGGGAGAGTTCCGGTGAAGAAAAAGCAGAAATTGCAAGATCTATATTTTTAATGGGGGCATTAGAGCACGATATCAAACAGCTAGGCTCATCAGAAAGATTTCGGGTAACTGAAAAAAATATAGGTTCAACAGCATAGTCACACAGCGCAATATTTGCGTTTGGTTCTATTTCTAATACCCTGTCACGCGCCCATGGAGATTCTGTAGTGATATAATTAACTTTTTTTAAAACGGATGGTTCATATATACTATGTCTGCGCTCGAACTTTGATACAGTTCCTCTCTGCATATAGGCTTTCAAAAGTCCCTGAACAGATAGTATGCTTTTCCCTTTGAAATCTTTTGCACAGAGTCCGTAAAAACGCTCTGTTCCCCATGCGTGAAATAGATTAGGCTTAATTTTTTTGACGCATTGTGCAACTTGCCAGCGATTGTATAAGTAAGCTGTATATAAACCGATTGTTAAACCTGTACCTGGCAATATGTGGAAAGTTTGGTTTTCTACGGAGACTATGTCGGCTTTTTTACAGTTTTTATCTACGATTAACCAGTGAAGATCGAAATCATCAGAATTAGAAAAAGCCTTATGGAGCATATATAACCACGATGGATAAAAGCTACTACGTGGGAGGTATGTTGCACTAATATTGCCTATAGGAAAATCCCCTAGTATGGCTATGCGTGGTTTCTTCTGCATATGTGTAAAAAAGATAAAGCGTTTGCCTGATAATTCAGGCAAACGCTTATTGATGATAAAATCAGTGATTAACTCTGGCGAATTGCTTGAGGCGCAGGCCGTTGAGGTGGATGAAGCCGGAGGCGTCGTCCTGGTTGTAATCCTCATCGGTGTAGTCGCCCTCCATGGTAGCAATTTCGTAGCTGTAGAGGGAGTTCGGGCTCTTGCGGCCGGCGTACATGACGTTGCCTTTGTAGAGTTTAAGGCGAACCTCACCGTTGACGGTTTCCTGAGTCTTGGTAACAAGGGCTTGAATCGCCTCACGCTCGGGGGCAAACCAGAAGCCGTTGTATACCATGGAAGCATAGTCGGGGATGAGGGAGTCACGCACTTTTTGAGCCTCACGGTCCATGGTGATGGTCTCAATGTCGCGATGAGCAGCCAGCAGAATGGTGCCACCGGGGGTCTCGTAGATACCGCGGCTCTTCATGCCGACAAAGCGGTTTTCGATGATATCGACACGACCGATACCGTGCTTGCCACCCAAGAAGTTGAGCACGAGCATGACACCCAGCGGGTCGAGCAGGGTGTAGCCGTCTTTCTCACCGATGGCCTTGGTGCCGACGGTGGCCATGATTTCCTCAAGCCCTTCCGTTTGCAGACCAATGATGTTGCCTTTTTCAAAGAGGCATTGCAGGTATTGGGGTTTGTCCGGGGCATCCTCCGGAGCGGTGGAGAGCAGGTACATGCCGCGGTCTTCCTCCTTGGTGGCATCATACCAAGTGTCTTCAAGAATACCGGCCTCGTAGGAGATGTGCAACAGGTTGCGGTCCATGGAGTAGGGCTTCTTCATGCTCTGGCGGATGGGGATACCGTGGGACTCTGCATATTGAATCAGCTCGGAGCGGCCGGGGAACTGGTCTCGCCACTCCTTCATACGCCACGGGGCAATTACCTTGAGCTGCGGGGCCAGTGCGTTGATGGAAAGCTCAAAACGCACCTGGTCATTACCCTTGCCGGTGGCACCGTGAGCAATGGCATCTGCACCCTCTGCAATGGCAACATCTACCATGGCTTTGGAGATACAGGGGCGTGCAATGGAGGTGCCCAACAGGTAGCGGCCCTCATACACGGCGTTGGCTTGGAACATGGGGAAAATGTAGTTGGCAGCAAAATCTGCCTTAAGGTCGCCGATGATGCATTTGGAAGCACCTGTGGCAAGTGCTTTCTCTTCAAGGCCGTCAAGTTCCTCTGCCTGGCCTACATCGGCACAGTAGGCAATAATTTCAGCATTGTACTTCTCCTTGAGCCACACCAGAAGTACGGATGTGTCAAGGCCACCGGAGTATGCAAGAACGATCTTCATTTTTGTACAAATCACACGGCGGTTTACCGTGTCGCGCGTCAGTGTACGCTAAAGCTACCTGTAAGTAAAGGATAAATTAGTTCAGTATGGCATTTTTTGTAGTACAGGGCTCTCTATTGCAGTATGCTGACTTAATACGGCATTGCTTTTTAACGCAGTTAATGCTACGCTTACGGCGTTATGTCTAATACTTCTCTTACCCCCGAGCTTGCTAAACTGACCGCCGAGCTCGCATCAGCTTTTGCTCAGTGTCAGAAAGTGGTTTCTGCCAATGCCCGTATTCGCCTTTTCTACCAAAACCCCGAGGCTACGGATTTGTTCCGTAAAGTCAACGAGTACGGAGAGGAGCTGCGTAATAAGCACATGGCCGGCATGCCCCCCTCAGAGGAAGAAATTGCCAAGTTTGATGCGCTGCGTCAAAATGTTGTTGAGAACGACACCTGCCGTGGTTTCCTTGAGGCTCGCCAAGAGCTTGATCAGCTTCTGTCTACCGTCAACCAATACCTTTGCCTTGCCATTGAAAAGGGCGAGGCTCCTACGGATGAAGAGGTGGCAGAGAGCATGCAGCAGCAAATGAGTGCTTGCTCCTGTGGTGGTGGTTGCCACGGTAATTGCGAGGATTGCGATTCCGATTGCGAGGGGCATCATCACGATGATGAGCACGAGTGTTGCTGTGGCGGCCATGGAGATGACCATGAATGCTGCGGTGGTCATGGTGAAAACCATGAATGCTGCGGGAAGCACAAACATGGTGAGAACCATGAATGCAAGTGTGGGAAGCACTGATTTTACCTTGACTTGCGTCTTATTTTAGAAAAATTCTAAGATAAGACGCATATTCTTCTTGCGGTGAGCAAAAATATCATGTAATATAACGGCAATGGACGAGAAATTAATTATTATAGGAACGGGACCTGCCGGCTACACGGCTGCTATCTATGCAGCACGTGCAGATTTGTCACCTTTGGTATTTACCGGAGAACAGCTCGGCGGTCAGCTCACGACAACAACGGAGATTGAGAACTTCCCCGGTTTTCCGGAGGGAATCATGGGCCCGGATCTCATGTTCAACATGAGCCAGCAGGCAGAGAAGTTCGGGGCTCGTTATGCGTATGAAAACGTGCTTTCCGTCACAAAGGAAGCATGCAGCGACTTGTTTGTCGTAACAACATCCGGTGGTGCCTACAAGGCAGAGGCCGTGATTATAGCAACAGGTGCAACCGCCCGCTATTTGGGTATCGAAGGCGAAAAAGAGCTTATCGGCCATGGTCTCACCGCCTGTGCCACCTGCGATGGCGCCTTTTACCGCGATGTACCCGTGTGCGTAGTAGGTGGTGGCGACAGCGCTTGCGAGGAGGCCTCTTTCCTGACTCGTTTTGCCTCAAAGGTATACCTTATTCACCGCAGAGACCAGCTGCGCGCCAGCAAGGCCATGCAGCAGCGTGTACTCTCTAACCCCAAGATTGAGCCCGTATGGAACAGCACGATTGCTGCATACAGCAAGGATGACGCCGGAGAACTTTGCGCCGTAACGCTTCAAGATACGGTTACGGGGGAGCAGCGTCCGCTGGAGGTCAAGTGCGTATTCATGGCGATTGGTCATAAACCCAACAGCAAGTTTGTGAATGATTTGGTGGATGTGGATGAGGCCGGATTCATCAAACGAGTCAACGGTGGCACAGCCACCAAGACCCCCGGCTTATTTGCTGCCGGTGACGTTGCAGACCCCGTGTACCGCCAAGCCGTATCAGCTGCCGGTATGGGCTGCTGGGCCGCCATAGAGGCAGAGCGCTATTTGCTTGCACGTGAGTAAAATATAGCTACATACCATGAAACATCAGCTGATTATTCCTGCGTTGCTTTTAGGCGTGCTGGTTTCTTGCGAAACCCCGCAGGCTATATGTGACAGAGCTCAAACCATGTATGAGGCAAAAGATTATACAGGTGCAGTGCCGTTATATCGCAAAGCTGCGGAGCGCGGTAACCCGGATGCTCAGCTGATGTTGGGTAAATGCTATGATTTTGGCTATGGTGTCAAAAAAGATACCGCAGAGGCCGTACATTGGTATACCCTTTCAGCCCGCTCCGGCAATGCAGATGCACAGAATAACCTGGCCGGTTGCTATTACAGCGGTGCCGGTGTACCCGTAAACATGCAAACGGCTGTTCATTGGTACAGAAAAGCCGCTGCTCAGGGTAGCCCGGTTGCGTACAATAACTTAGGCTTACATTACCTGAACGGGCAGGGCGTTGAACAAAACAGAGAGATGGCGGCAGAGTATTTTGCTATGGCGGCTCATAATGAGGATGCCAATGGGCAGTACAACCTCGGCAAGTGTTATTACATGGGCTTAGGTGTACCGCAGAATATGGAGCAAGCTAAGTTCTGGGTTGGCAAAGCGGCAGAGCAGGGACACCGCAATGCTGCGCTCTTTATGCAAGATAATAACTGGTAATACAATAACACACATCTTAATGGCCGCACCCTGAGTGGTGCGGCCGTTTTTCCACATATAATAGCTACATGAACAATTCACCTGAATCAAAACAAACACCCTGGCGCTCCTTTTGGAGCCTAACCGTTATACAATCCATGAACTCACTGAATGAGAAGGGGGTTCAATTTTTGTTGATTGCATTGGGTATATGGATGGCAAAAGAGTTGCAGTACCCGCTTTCCGTATTGATTGTATTACCGTTTGTTTTATTTTCTCCCCTAGGTGGCTGGCTTGCGGATCGCTATTGTAAAACGCGCTTGCTTCAGGCTATGGTATTGTTACAGGTGATTGTACTTGCCGGTATGACCGCCGGTTTGTTCATGCATAACTTATGGGTGGCAATATCCTTCTTTACCATTTTTTGCGTGCAGGCCATGTTTTTCAGCCCTGCAAAAAAGGGCTTGGTGAAAGATATTGTGGGGTCAGAAAACATCGGCTTTGCCAGCGGTATTTTGGAGATTAGCTCCATGTTGGCTCTTCTTATCGGTCAAATCGGGGCTCTTTCCGTTGTTTATATTCTCTTGTGCAAATGGGGCTCTACTGCCGGCTTTGAGGCGGCAGCTTGGCCATGCGCCTGTGCCACAGGTGGGGCTTTGCTTGTATTTATTCTCAGCTTAACGATTCCCCGTTTTAAGGCGCAAAGCTCTCGACCCTTTAAATGGAGCCTGTTTTGGGAGCATTTTACCCAACTCAAAATGCTGTGGCGTAATCCCGTGCTGCGTAATAGTGAGGTCGGCATCGGCTACTTCTGGTTCATTGCCGGCACTATGATGCTTATTGCGCTCCAAATGGCATCAGCGGCTCACCCCGTGCATTCCTCTGCCGATTTCATGGAGGTATTGGGGCAGCAGAAAGACTCCGCCTTACTGATGGCTTGGATAAGCGGCGGCTCCATTTTGGGTGGTGTTCTGGCTTCTGTTGTTTGTGCCAAGAAAATCCGTGCATGGGTTGCCAATGCCGGCGGAATCGGCATGACCATCGGCTGCATATTACTGGCATTTGTGCCTTATGGTACAACATTATTCTTCCTTTCTCTCTCCTTTACCGGTTTTATGGCTGCCGGTTATTTGGTGCCGCTCAATGCATTGCTGCAAGATAGAGCAGACAATGATAAACGAGGGGATGTGATTGCTGCCGGTAATTTGGTGGATTGTTTCTTGGGCATAATGTCCGTAGTGGTACAATTTGCCATGAAAGAAGCCGGGCTATCCCCCCAAGCTCAGTGTGCTCTGTTGGCTGTGTCTTCTGCGGTGGTGGCGCTCTTCATTTTCCGTAAAATGAAAAAATATGTTTAAAGGGAGCTTGATTTAGAGCACGTAATTTGATAAACTCATCTGCGGATGCGCACGCCTGTTACCATAACTTTGCTGACTTTAGCATTATTAAGCAATTGCAGTTTAGAGCAGCGGTTAGATTCTGTCTCTGCAAACATACACAAGCAATTTGCAGATGCTCAGTCCTGGGATAAATTACCCATGCGTGTTATATCATGGGAGCAGGCGGTTGCCATGGTCAAGCGCTGCAATGCATCCCTTGCAGATGCGCAGAATGCTATTGATGAGGCAGAGCGTGAGAGTTTAAGCATATACACGGATATGATTCCGGGGGTGTCTTACTATGGTTATTTTACCAAGAGCATCAATCAGCTTTCTAACAATATATCCGCTAACGATCTCAGCACAAACGTTAATGTTACATTCTCCATCCCTACGCTTACGCAGGTTCCGTACCGTGTTTATGCGGCAAAAGCCAGAACCTTTGCCGCCGTTAAAGCAAAGGAAGGCAAGGAGAGAGAGCTGGAATCTCAGCTCTATGCGTTGGTTCGCCGACGTGAACTTGAGCTGGAAATAAGAGATTTGGCTACCACTAACCCGGATCTGACAGAACAGGATAAACTTTTGGCTCATAAAACGCATATAACCGAAGACGCTACTCATTGGCAAAAAATGAGTGAGATATTGGGAGACTTTTCGGCCAGATGGGTTATTTTACCGTCATCTGCGCCTCGCATATCATGGCACACTTATGAGTCTCGCATGAACAAATTAGATGATTTGGTTGTCTGCTCTTATGCTTTGCGTTTAGAGCAAGCTCGCCTCAATCAGTATTCTATAGCGTTGCAATATTTGCCGACAATTAATACATCGTTATACAGTCCGTCTCTCTTTTCATCATCCGGTGGTACTTATCAGGGTACCTTCCTGAGTGGGGAGGATACACGCTTAAATCTGAGCCTCAGTTACTCTCTTGATACTCGCTTGTCTACCTGGAATAATTACAAGCGCAGCAAAGACCAATACGAAAAAGCCAAACGTGAAGTAACAGCCGGTATTATTGAGCATAAAAATAAACTCGCAACACTTAAAGAAAGCGTTAAAGAATACAATAATTGGCGCTCTTACATGCAAAAGCGCATTGATTACCTGCAAAAACAACCTGTTTCATCTGCAGAAGAGCTTATCACCAGAGACCGTACCATCTATGATATGAAGAAGGAGCTTCTTTCTCAAGCTCAATCTGCAGTGGAGTCAGAGGCTGCCGTTATATTGGAATACGGGCTTATTAAATAAGGCGGAACTTATTTCTTTTTCTTGGGCTTAGTAGCCGCTTTTTTCCCTTTTGGTGCATCCGGGCATTCAGAGTCTTTGCCGGAGTTTGCCGTCATAGGATTGTTGTCGCTGATTCGTGGGTCGAGTCGGAACTCCCATTGCAAATCATCCACCTCGCCGTAGATGACGATATCCAGCATGAAATCTGACAAGAAGGTGATGGGGGAGAGCAATATCGTGGGCAAGCTGGAAACCTGCGGCCACATATTGCCGTATATCTTCATGTTATTGAGATTGATATCCAGTACACCCGTTACCTTCAAGTTATAACCCAAGGCTTTAAGTTTGGTTGTTTTGAAATGTCCTTTATCTATCACGAAGTCAATAAAGGCATTTTGGAGGTCATAAGCAAAGACATGATTATAACCGGGTATGTATTGGGCGGTGCGATCCAGCTGTGTGCCAATCGCATTAATGGTAGACCCCGTTGCACCGGAGAGCCTTTGCAGCACATTTTTCGTTTTGTGTTTTTTGACGGACTCGTCAAGCTCGCGTATGTTGCCTGTAATGTCTGAAACAAAAGCCCCGATGGGTTGGAAAATGCTCAGGGAAAGTAGATTACCATTGACAATACGTGCATTGCCATATGCTTGGATATCATTCAAGTCCGATGTTTTGGAGCGGAATCTGATGTTTGCCTCGCAAAGCGCAGAATCCATGTCTGTCTTATAAGCCTTGGCTATCTTCTTGAGGTCCATATTTTGCGCCGTAACTTGACCATCAAAGGCGGGGGCACTATCAGAAATGCCTATTTTAATAGCCGCATTTACTGTGCCGTTCCAACACAGGGCATTCATGCGGTCCAAGTACACGTAGTCGTCTTTCAGTGTAATGAACCCTGTGAACCGGGTTAACGGTATTTTTGTACCAAGAAAATCCAGCCCGACAAGTTTGGGGCTTTCCACATGTATATGCCCCTTCATTTCCTCCTTACTATCAGAATAGATGGGGAATTGGCAGTATTGTGTGTTGATAGCGGTGGGGTACGGCGTGATAAGAATACTCAGGAAATCCCTCAAATCCGAGTAGAACATCCCCAAGGAATAGGCAGCATACACATTGCCTTTTACATTGGTAAGGCGTACGGCTCCGTTTTCTATATCTATAACAACCTTGTCCCCGGTAAGGGTTGCGGTCTTGTGAGATTTTGCCCCCGGTCCTTGCTTGCTGAGCCCCAGGGGGGAGAAATCCTGTAATTGCAGCCAGGGTTTATTATCGTATTGCAGCGTGACATCCGACATCGTGATGTCAATTACAGTGGGCAGCGTTTTACCGTCTTGTACAATATCCTCACGATAATCTGCACGCAAATGAGTAATGGCTTTGGTTACAGAGGTAAAGGGAAGCTTACCAAGTTTTTTATCTCCCACCTCGTTGCCGTCTTCATCTTCTACAATGGCAGAGAGTTGGTATTGTACATCATTCAGCGTAATATCGCAGTCTACCGCAACATCAAGGCCGTTATCATATTTGACATCTACCACAATGTTGTTGATGGCGGTTTTACTATTCTGTGTAAAGCGGAAATCTCGGATGATTTCGTGTGCATCCTTGTAATCCAGTAGTTGATCAACAATATCGGGGCGTATGGTGTTATCACCGGTAACATGCAGGTGCGTGGCTGTATTGCCCTCTACTTTGGCAAGTAATTCTCCGGTTTCGTGGTTGACTTTAACATCTCCACTGTATGCCACATTGCCGTTTTCCCGTCCTTGTGCTTTAATATCCGCTTCAACGGAAACTTTTATCTTTTCTCCTTGGAACCCCTTGATATAGTGCGGAGTGCGCACTAAGTGCGGTATGTTGGCTTTAATGTTGGCATGGTTGAGTGATTGCGTGTCAAAGTTAAGACTCAGGTCTCCGCTCAAGGTGACATCATGCGGCATTTCGATATCTTGTATCTGTATCCCGAGTGCTTCCGTTACATGTTCTAAATTGGAGCAGGGGAGATATGCCTCCAATTGGCGTATGTTGAGCGTTGCGTCGTCCTCGATAGCTGTGGTGGCCGTTATGGTTGCATGTTTAGCATCCGCAGAGTCGTTTGGCGTGAATTTTAGGTCCAGTTTCCCTTCCTCATCATTGGGAACATTCAGAGCCGCATGCAGATCCCCCATTTCTTTATCCTCATAGGTGATTCTGCTGACATCCAAGTTCACGGATACGTCCGCAAGAGAATCCGGCATGGTGCAGCCCTCTTTGGCATCTGCCTTGGCGGTAAGTGTAAGGGCTCCGATAGTCAGTTGCTTTTTTGACAACTGATTGATATTTAAAACCAACTCTCCACCTTTAATCCCACTTTGGGATTCGCTGTGTAATAGGTGCCTTAAATCTCCTTTCAGGTTGAATTGTTCAGAGACAAGTCCATTCCAATCTAATTTCTTGCCGTTGAGTTCAACCGTTGCTGCGCCAAGTTCAATATCCCCGTTCTCCGGGTTCCGCGCGTAGTCTTGCAAATGTATATTTAATGCAGAATGTGCGGTTTTAAGCTGTTGCGTTTCGCTGACATCACAGTGAATTTCATCTGCTTGCAAGTTCACCAGTATATCCTTGGCTTTCAGCGATAAATTGTCTGTTTCACCTTGCTCCTTGCAGGTGGATAGGCTGATAACCGGGGCTTTGAGCTCATAGCCGAGGAATGCCAGCTTTTTAAGAGCTAGGCTCACATCAAGCTTTTTCAATTCGGGGATAAAGTGGTGCGCATAAGTATCCCCGGCTTTAAATTCCGGCATGCCTAAGTCTGCCTTGGCGGTCAGCTTCATGGTGTCCCCGAGCTTTAAGCCCATGGGGATGATAAGGGGCTCTGTCAGAAATTCATTAATCAGAGAAACGGTTCTGATGATGGATAAATCCGCTTGAATTTCTGCGTTGCCTTGGCCATTATTAGATACGGCAGTAAATTTAACCTTACCGTCGGGGAATTTGAGGGTGAGGTTATCTACATTGAAATTGCCATCATTATAGAAGAAGGAAATGAACAAATGCTCAATCTCCGAGTCTCCGATGTTGAGTTCTTTTTGCTCAATTTCACCATTAAAAGTGGCTGTATTTAAACTGAAATCCTCTCCGAACTCTGCATTGATTTGTAATTGTATGTGCGGGCAATTTTCCTCTTTGTGGCTGAACTTGTTCAACCACTTCAAGGTCTCACCTTCTGACAAAGCTTTTGCCATTTCTAGCAGGGCAGCATCGCTTTCCAGCGTTAATGTGAGTTTTCGGGTTTCCAGCTCATAGCCGCCTTTTAATTGAACATGAGAGTCCGGCTTGATGGTCTTGAATCCTAAATTATTGATGATAAATCGGTCGCCCTCGTAATCAAAATCAATCTTCGCATCTCTGAAGCAGAATTGATCAATATCGTACTTCGGCGCGTTTGCTTGTACTTGTAATTTAATTTCCTTGCCGGCAGCAATGTTCAAATGTAGCTCCGGGTATTCGTTGGGTGCCCAATGTTGCTCTTCAATTTGATGGTAGGTGCGGTCTACAATGCTCTGAATGGTCTTAATAATGGCCGGTATAACCAATTTCTCCTGCTCTTCTTCGGCTGATTCTCCGGTCATTAACTCCTCTATGTTAAATGCCCCTTTCAGATAAATAGGTATACCTTGCAGCTTGAGCTCAGAGGCATTTACTGTAACAAATTGTTTGTGAAAAGCGGCAGATATGTTAATATTTGTTGCCGCCAGTTCATGGTAATCTTGTGTGTCGGAAATTGGGAGTGCTACCTTGCCGTTCTCCAGAATAAGCGTTTTGGGCTCTATTTCACCGACAAATAGTTTGAGCGGAGCAAAGGAGGCAGAAAGGGAATCTGCCGTGACGATGGGGGTGGTGTCTTCCGGCGCTGCAAAAA
This sequence comes from Akkermansia sp., assembly GCA_017399165.1. Classification (GTDB taxonomy): domain Bacteria; phylum Verrucomicrobiota; class Verrucomicrobiia; order Verrucomicrobiales; family Akkermansiaceae; genus Akkermansia. The sequence continues at coordinate 16,218 of JAFQEF010000079.1, read as the reverse complement.
TCTTGATATCCTCTGCAACAACACCGGCACGCCAGAATATGTTGAGGGTGATTTTTTCAATCTTGATGGGTACCCCCTCAGCTGCCACAGCCTGTTCAATTTTATCAATAACAGACCGCGGAAGCCCTACTGTAGACAGCCAAGTGGCTGTAATACAAAATAGCAAGAACACCAGCAAACAGAGCGTTGGTATAAAAGAGCCGACGCGTTTGATAGCCAGTTTCTTGCTCATTGATTTAGTTGATGCGCAGCAGAACTTCAGATTTCGGGATCAAACTCACCCTCGGGCAGGGGGGGAGCCTTGGGCAGATTTTGCTCAATATCATCAAGCAGGTTTACCATGGCAACCCCGCGTTGCGCCGAGTTATCGTGCTTAAAAGTAAGCTTGGGCGTGTTGCGTAACACAACACGCTTACTTACTGCTTTTTGGATAAGCCCACGGTTTTTGGTGAGCTTTTCAATCACCTGAGACGGCGCCATGCGCCCCACAACGCCAACCCAAACGCGTCCTTCCTTGAGGTCTTCCGTAATCTCAACATCAAGAATAGAAACAATGGTGCCGTTCCAATCAAACTCTTTTTGTACAAAAGTGCCGATTTCGCGGCGCATCAGCTCGTTTACTTTGTCAAGTCGTCGTGAGGCCATGGTATAGTGTCGCTTTATCAGAGTGTTTGTTTAATCTTCTCCAGAGAGTAGCATTCAATGATGTCACCCTCTTCGTAGTCATTGTAGTCGGCAAGTCGAATACCGCACTCAAGGCCACTCTTGACCTCCTCCACTTCATCCTGGAAGCGACGGAGCGTCGACATGCGACCATCGAATACCACCTGACCATCTCGCAGAACACGAGCTTCGGCGGTACGCAGCATCTTGCCGTCAGATACATAAGACCCCGCAGCTTTGCCTTTGTTCAATTTAAATACCTGCCTGATTTCTGCATGACCCAGAATTGTCTCACGAGTCTCCGGCTCAAGCAGACCGAGCATGGCATCCTTAACCTGGTCAATCAGCTCATATACAATGGAGTATATCTTTACCTGCACGCCTTCACGCTTCACGGCCTTTACGGCATTGCTCTCTACCTTCACATTGAAGCCGAGCACAATGGCATCTGAGGAAGAAGCCAGCAGAATGTCGCTCTCAGAGATGGGACCGGCAGAGGCACCGATGAATTGGCACTCCACCTTCTCGCTCTCGATGTCGAGGATAGCCTTCTTGATGGCCTCCACAGAGCCTTGCACGTCACCCTTGAGGTAGAGTTTGAGTACAGCTTTTTGGCTGCCGTCACCCATCATGGCAAGAATATCCTCCATACGGGAGCGCTTGGGTGCAGCCAAACGCTGTTGGCGCAGTTCTTCCTGTCGCTCTTCGGAGAGCTTACGGGCGGCGCGTTCGTTGTCCATTTCCACCATCTCGTCACCCACGTTGGGGGTCTGCAAGAATCCGGATACCTCTGCGGGCATGCCCGGGGTTACTTTCTTGATGGCTTTGCCTTGGTCGTTGAAAAGGGTCTTAACCTTACCTGCATACGGGCCGCAGATGAAGGGCATACCTACCTTGAGGGTGCCACTCTGTACAATCACGGTAGCGGAGCTGCCTTTACCCTGTTCGATACGGGCCTCAATAATGGAGGCGCGGCAGTTGCCACGAGGGTTAGCCTTGAGCTCCATCACCTCTGCCTGCAAGCAGAGTAGGTCGAGCAGGTCATCTATACCTGCGCCGGTGTGGGCAGATACATCCACGCACTCTACCTCGCCACCAAAATCCGTGGGCATGAGGTCGTTTTCCATCAGCTGTGTGCGCACACGAATGGGGTCTGCCGTGGGCAGGTCACACTTGTTGACGGCCACAATAATGGTTTTGCCGGCTGCCTTGGCATGCATAATGGCCTCCTTGGTTTGGGGCATAATGCCATCGTTGGCGGCAACAACAAGTACCACAATATCCGTTACGTCGGCACCACGGGCGCGCATCTCGGTAAAGATGGCGTGGCCGGGGATGTCAATGAATGTAAGCAAGCTGCCGTTGTGGTCTACGGAGTAGGCACCGATGTGCTGAGTAATGCCACCGGCCTCACCGGATACCACCTTGGTGCGGCGAATGTAGTCGAGCAGGGAGGTTTTGCCGTGGTCCACGTGCCCCATCACAGTTATGATGGGGGTGCGCACCTTGAGGGCATCCTCGGGCTCTTTTTCAATGGCTACGGCCTCGGGCTCTTTCACCACCTCTACCGGGGCCTTAACGCCTGCTCCCTTTTCACGCTTCACACGCTCGTATACAAAGCCATGTTTCTCGCAAAGGGCTGCCACTTGGTCGCTGTCCAACGTGGTGGAGGGGTTGGCAAATACCCCCATGGGCAGAAGCTCAGCAATGAGCTTAAACGGTTTAATGCCCATTGTTGTAGCAAGATCTGCAACAGATACGGGAGCCTTCACATTAATGGTGCTGCCGGCTGCTGCGGGGGCAGGGGTCTCCTTAGCCTTGGGGGCGGGGGCAGGCTTAGCCACAGGCTTGGGCTGTTCTGCCGGTTTGGCTGCTGCTTTTGCTGCGGGTTGCGGGGCCGGGGCCGGTTCCTGCTGCTTTTTGGGCTTGCGCTGGGGTTGCAGTAGGTCTAAAGCTGCCTTTTTAGGTGCTGCCGACTTCTTTTGTTGAGTCGGAGCAGGGGCAGAAGCCTGTTCCTGCTTGGGGGCAGGGGCTTTCTTTTTCTTATTGCTGCCGAGCAGGTCCAGAACCTGCGGCTTTTTTTGTTCTGATTGAGCCATGTGTGAATAAATTGTCGTTTCTTATCGGTAATAGATGCCCGATTTATGCATTCTTTGCTTTATCTACAATGGAGAAGGCCTGCTCCTCGCTGATGCCGAGAGCATCTACCAAGTCTTCGGGCTGTACATAGCTGGCAATACCCTGTACCGTGGTGAAGCCGTTGGCTATCATCTCATCTGCCAACTCTGCAGAAATGCCGAGCACGCTGACAAGCTCATTGGCTCCCTCGCTCACAATGGTCTTGGTTTGAGACATGCGGTCGTAGGCCTCTACGCGCACATCCCACTTGTCACCTTGGGAGGAAATCAGGCGTGCTGTCAGGCGCACGTTCTTGCCACGGCTGCCTTTGGCCTTGGCTGCGGTCTTGTCGTCCGCCACGTATACGGATACAATGCGATTTTGCTTGTCAACATCCACCTTAACGGGTTCAATGGGAGCCAAGGATTCCAGCACCATGGCGGACTTGTCCTCCGTGTACTCCAGAATGTCTACCTTCTCGTGGTTGAGCTCGTTGACAACATTCTTGACACGTGCACCACGCATGCCTACACAGGCACCGATGGGATCCACATTCGGGTCTGCGCTGCGCACCACCAGCTTTGTGCGGTAGCCGGGCTCACGTACCACGTTGACAATCTCAACAGTCCCTTCGGAAATCTCAAGCACCTCGCTCTCAAAAAGTCTGCGCACCAAGTTGGGATGACTGCGAGAGAGAATGAGCTCATGGCCGCGAGCACCATCCTTTACCTCAACTACATAGAATCTCAGCTTGTCGCCTGCTGCATAATCCTCCTTGGGAATGCGGTGACGAGAGGGTACAATGCCCTCAAACTTATCAACTTCTACAATCACATCGCCCTTGTCGTAACGGCGCACCGTGCCGGTAACAAGCTCGCCCACGCGGTCGCGGAAAGCCTCTGCCAGCATCTCCTGCTCGGCCTTGCGAATGCGCTGCTGCATGGTCTGGCGTGCTGTTTGCACGGCAATGCGGCCGAAGTCCTGCGGGGTGATGTTGAGCGTAATGGTCTCACCGGCAATCACGGTCTTGCCTTTACGGGCATAGAGTTGCTCTGCTACGGAAAGCTTCACCTCATTGTAGGGGTCCGTTACTTCTTCATCGGGGGTAACAACCATTTCTGCCTTAATCTTTACCGAGTTCTTTTGCGGATTGATAACGGCACGAATGTTGTTAATGCGGTCTGCTCCCGGTACCATCTTGTTATAGGCGGTAAGGAAGGAAGCTTCAAGAGCATGAATGACGCGCTCGCGGGTCAGGTCTTTTTCGCGAACGTAGAAATCAATCAGTGCAGAGATGTCTGTGGCGGCCATTTTGTGTGTTTGTGTGCTTTGTTTTGATTATCTGTCTGCTACAAAAAAAGAGCGGGTCTCAGACCCGCCCCAATCTATGAACAGACCGGAACTTGACGCGCACATTCTATGCGCATAGCCTTAATTTGTCAAGCAAAATTGAATAATTAATGTTTATAAAACCGTCATATTGAATCAACGGCGGCCTACTCATATTTGGCCGGAATATATTCCTCGGGGATAACGGAGGTGCTGATGAGTTTTTTGTTAATACTGCGGGCATGCTCCAGTACTTTTACAAGTCTCTCCAGCTGGGCAGATATATCATGCAGGGTGCTCATTTCTGCCGTGGTGCCGTTCTCCAAATGCACCATCATCTTCCACTGTACGGCATTTTCTGCGGGGCGTTCAATGTAGGTAATATGAGGTAACTGAGTTAAATCGCTATATGAGTTGGCTGCTCTTGCCAACTCAATAATAGGCTTGCATAACTCGGCATCCAATGTTTGCCCCGGGGCCAGTGTTTTAACATCGCTCGGCTTGAGTTTCCACACCGGCAGGTCAATGAACTTGCGGTGCAGCACCGGGTCGTGTGTAAATAGCTCGCAATCCGGGCTCAGGCAAAGGCGGGTAGCTTTGCCTGTTATTGCTCGGTCTGCCATCTCCACGTAGAGCAGGGGCACTCTCTCCGTTATATCCACGCGGAGCGACTGCGTGGAGTCCAGCGAGATGCTTGCCTCTTTTATGGCCGGGTGATTATTGAGCTTATTCTGTAATTCTGCAAGCGGTAAGGATGCGAAATCAGTTTCTGCATTGATTCCCAGCATTTCAACAATTTGCTCTTTGCTGATGATATCATAACGAGAGCTGTAGTTAATGTGCCGGGTGCTCGGATCGTAAGAGCCTGTTGTATAAAGTACAACGGAACGAAGAATGGCGAGCCCCAGTATAATGCAGCCACCGATGATAACCCAGCGACGGAGCTTATCTGCGCCGCGTAAAAAAGTGATTACACTGAAAAGACGTTTCCAGAGGGAAAGCTTTTTTTCAAGCTGCCTTACGGTGTCTCGGTCGTCGTGGGTTCGGTACCTGTTCCCGCCGTTCTTCATGGTGTAAGCTATACTCAGCCTCGGGGCTGGTTAAGAGAGATTTCTGCAATACGTGTGCAAAGTTCTCCGAACCCGATGCCAACGGCTGCCGCAGCTTTGGGGAAGAGGGAAGCACTGGTCATACCCGGTATGGTGTTAATCTCCAGTACATAGGGCTTGCCGTCCTCTGTCAGCAACACGTCCACTCGCCCGTACACCTCAACATTAAGGGCTTTGTAGGCGGCCAATGCGGCTTCTTGCACGGCTTTTGTTTCTTCTTCGGTAATGTCTGCGGGGCAAATGTAGTCGGATCCCACCGCCCCGGAGAGTGCCGGGTACTTGTTGGCAAAGTCATAGAAACCTTGCTTGGGCGCAATGTGGATAACGGGCAGGGCGGTACCGTTAAAAATAGCCACCGTCAGCTCCTTGCCGCAGATGTACTCTTCTACCAATAAATCAGTACCGTATTTAGCAGCTTCTGCCACCGCGGCGGGTAATTCTGCCTCCGTTTTGACGATGCTCACGCCCACGGAAGACCCCTCACACGGGGGCTTGATAACGCAGGGTACCCCAATAGTCGGCATTTCACCGCTTTTAATGATTTCATCTGCCGGGGTGGGTACACCCGCTGCAAAGAATGCTTTTTTGGTAAGGATTTTATCAAAGCAGTTACGGCTGGTAACAGAGCCCGCGCCTGTGTAGGGAATCCCCAGCTCCTCCAAATAGGACTGTAAGCCGCCGTCTTCACCATAGGTGCCGTGAATCATGTTGTAGCACAGCTCCGTGCCCTCGGGTATGGCGGGGCACTCGCTCTCCACAATGACGGGGGTTACGTTGGTGAATCCCTCTTGCTTGAGAGCCTCCAGCACGGCGTTGCCGGATACCAGGGAAACTTGGCGTTCTGAACCGGGGCCACCCATCAACAGGGCTATGGCGGTATCTTTAGTAAGTGTTTTCATGAATACTGCGTGTGTAAAATCAGAATTGCGGTTCGCGGTCACCAATTACCTGCACCTCCGCGCGCAGAGTAATGCCGCGTTCTGTCTTGGCTTTGTTGCGAATGTAGTCGATAAGCTCAGTGATATCCGTAGCCTTGGCACCCCCCTTATTGACAATAAAGTTGGCGTGTACCTCAGACACTTGCGCCCCACCGATGCTGAAACCCTTAAGCCCCAGTTCGTCAATGAGTTTACCTGCGGGTATCTCTGCCGGGTTCACAAAGGTGCAACCGGCACTGGGTGCCAGAGGTTGCGTTGTCTTGCGGTGTGCACGGCTGTCATCCATGCGGGCGCCGATGGCTTGCGGGTCATCCGGCGTGCCGCAGAAGGTGGCTTGCATAACCATATTATGCTCAAACTCGGGGATACGGCGGTAGATAGCACCTTTCATGTTTTCCTTTTCAAACTCAACAATGTCGCCGTCCTCATTGAGGGCAACGGCAGAGCGGAACACACTCCACATATCACCGCCCATGGCACCGGCATTCATGCGCAAGCTGCCGCCCACATAGCCGGGGATGCCGTCCATCCACTCAAAGCCGGAAATGCCGTTTTGCGCTGCAAAGGCAGCCAGTTTTTTGAGTTTAACGCCTGCGCCCGCCACAATGTTGCGCCCGCGCATTTCTATTTTGTCGAAATCCCCGCAGCAGGGGTGAATCACGGCACCGCGTATACCGCCCTCACGTACAATGACGTTGGACCCACGGCCAATGATATGCACGGGGATATTGCGGTCTTTAAAGAAGTTGACCACCGCCTGCATTTTCTCAAAGCTGTTCGGCTCAATCCAGTATTGAGCCTCGCCACCCACACCCATGGTGGTGTGTTTGCTCATGGGCTCATAGAGTCGGTAGTTGATGTCCGTGCCGCATTCTTGTTGCATCTCTGCCAGAATGCGCAGGTCTGCGGCAATCTTGGTGCCGGACTCGTGCACGTTACCGGCACCCAAGGTAATGAACATGTCACCGGGGCGCAGTGTGTTGCCTACCACATGGTGAGCCAAGGGCAGGTTGGGCAAGAACACGGCGTCCACCGGGCCATTCTCCTGCACGGCATCCACAATCGTTTGACCGCTGATGCCGGGGATGGGCGGCTCACTGGCGGGATAAACATCTGCCACGTACAGTTTATCAAGATTTTGCAACACCTTGCCGAAGTCGTTTCTCAGCAGTTGAGTGCGGGTGTAACGGTGGGGTTGAAAGAGCACAATCAGGCGGTCCGGCTTAAGGCTTTGTGCCGTTTGCAGGGTGGCGGCAATCTCCGTGGGGTGGTGGCCGTAGTCATCCACAATGCGGTATTGGCGAGACAGGTACTTGGTCTCAAACCTGCGGCGCGCGCCGGCAAAGCTGACCAGCCCGCGTGTAACACTGGCAAAGTCACAGCCAAGCTCCAATGCCAAGGCCGTGGCAGCCAAAGAGTTAAGTACGTTGTGGCGGCCGGGTATACCCAGCTCCACACGCCCCAGCGGCTCTCCTTTATAATTGATGGTGTAAAGCGTGCGTCCGCGTTTCACCGTCATATCCGTTGCGGTGTAATCGGCATCTTGCCAGCCGTAGGAAATGGTGTTGGGGTATTGAGAGCAAACATCGTGTGCCCCTGCATCATTCTTGCAGTAGATGAGCTTGCCTCTTGTTTGGCGGCAAAGGCGGTGGAATACGCTCTTAATGTGGTCCAGGTCGCGGTAAAAGTCTAAGTGCTCTGCCTCAATATTGAGAATAATGCTGTGCTCGGGCAGGTAGTTAACCAGCGTGCCATCACTCTCATCGCCCTCTGCTATCAGGTACTCACTGTCCTCCGTCCAGTGAGCATTGGCCCCCAATACCGGGATTTCTGCACCCACGTAGTGGCAGGGGCGCAGGCGGCCTTCTCTCAGCAGGTGGGCAGACATGGCAGATGTGGTGGTCTTGCCGTGTGTGCCTGCTACCACAACGCCTTTTTTGTTGTTGAGAATGGCGGCCAGACACTCGGCACGGCGCAGGCATAAGCTGCCGTTTTTGCGAGCCGCAGCCAGTGCCACGTTTTCTTCCCGAATGGCACTGGAGTATATGATAATTTCTGCATCCTGAACGGATTCAGCACTATGCGGGCAGGAGAACACGAGCCCTGCCTGTTGCAGTTTCTCGGTCTCGGTGCTCGTTACGCGGTCACAACCGCTCACTCGGTGCCCCATTTCAAGCAACATGCGTGCTAATCCACTCATGCCGGCACCGGCTACACCAATCAGATGGATACGTACGGGATGCTCCCGATCCAGAAGTCGTTTGCGTAACTGTTCAATCATAATCCTTGCGCGATATTATAGCCTATTATCCCCCATAATCAAGGCTAAAGTCATAGTCGCTGCATTTATCTGCCTATTTTTGAACGCCTCTTCGGTGAGTGGTGTCACATGTAATGATGCGCTCATCTGATAATGCTCAAAACTTACCGCCTGTTCCATCTATGCGTGTGTCTCGCTTACGCGTTATGGGTGTTGTTTTTTTGCTGCCCGTTATTTTATACACGACTCTTGTTTGTATCTATGGTGTGACCCAGTACCTGTCTTGTATTTTCAGTGAGCGTGTTTATGAGGCAGATGCTCAGCATGTAGACCCCGCGTTAGAGGGTAAGCTTGTTTCCCTTTACGTAGATAAAATAGAGGCGCCTCGGGGGCAGGGGGTAGCTGATGCCGACTTCGGGATACAGGATGCGGGTATAGCTCTGTTCCGCTACTTTTTACCGGCAAAAGCGCACGGACGAATTAAGGTTAATTATAACAACGTTCATGGCGTTTCGGATCAAGTGAGCATTGCACCCTGTGTGCGTGCCGGGGAGTATGAATTGTTCGCCACCCCGTCTTTCTGGCAGTATGAACCTGCCTTCGAGTTTGCCAAAAGGCATATTACTCCGCTGAGTGTTCCTGATGCCTTGGCTCCTTTTGTTGCCGAGATGCGTGGCTCTAGCGTTTTATTAAAGACGGCAGACACCGGGCCTGCTGCAAGTCAATTCGCCTCTCTCGTTTTTGTGGGGTTGCCCCATGAAATAAAGGGTGAATTTGCTTTAATCGGCAGGCAGCGCGGTAATCAGTTAGATATGCGTGAGCCGGACTGTGGTTTGTATCATGAATCCTCGCTTCAATGGCATACACATCGCTATGCGGGGCCCTCTGTACTGCTGCCCTGGTATATAGAGATTCCTCTCTTTATCATAGCGTGTGCGTTAGTTCTATTCTTCTCCTGGCACTTTGTCCTTAATTCCTTTAAATGGGGCAAGCGTGCCGGTGTTCGTTTGCCGATATCATGCACTTTTGTGCCTGTTTTGTGTGGTTCTTCTGCAATTCTGATTCTGTATAAATCAGCTCAGCTATATGGTAGTGAGCGTTTTGAGAATGTGCCCACTCAGGTGCTTACTCTCATGTCTGCGTTTGTGGGGTTCTTCTTAATCCTGGGGCTGCTCTCTTTAGTAAAAAAATCTCCCGATGCGCGTCATGACGCATCGGGAGAGTAAAGCTCTGCTTTGGTGACTTATCAGGCCATCGTTGCCTTGTGTGCCAAGTGTATCATCTCTGCCTCACGCTTGACTCGTACCTGCAGGTCTGCCAAAGCGTTCATGTAGTAGATGTAGGCATCATACGGAGAGGGGTAGGGGGTAAACCCGTTGCTCTTCTCCATGTAATGGAAGTGGTCTGCACTTTGCAGCTTACGCCACACGTGAATCATATCGCGGTCCTCGCTGTCCTTCACGGGGGTCTCAAGGTCATATATCTTTTTGAGGGCCTCTTGCTGCATGACATTGCCGTTCCAATGTGTGGTGGTGCCGAAGGTGGAGCAGCTCACGGGGTTGGGACAATCAATGGTGCCGGTGGAGGGGAACTCCCTCACCACTTCTCCCGGTGTCATGAAGGTGTTGCCGTTGAACAACGTAGCCATAATCATGGTGCGCCAGAACTCAAACACACCCGTGGTGTCGGGCTGGCGCTCGCCCAAGGTCTCGTAGTCCAGAGAAATGTTGACCACTTGCCCCTCTTGCTGCCCGAGCCATTCTGCAAAGGTGTAGGGAGAAAGCGGGTACTCGCTCCAGCTGGGGTCAACACGGCGATTGGCCAAGTCGTTAGAGAGGTGGCGATTGCGGATGATGGTCTTGGTTTTGGCAATGAGCGGGGCACATTGCAGGTCGTTGGTATGGCGGTTGGACATCATGCGGCTGTTGCCGTCTGCCATGATACCCTCAAAGCCCATATCGTAAGCCTGTGCTGCAATGGCGTTGGAGTAGAGCATGCCGGTGTTCCACAGCACGGTGGGGCGTTGGCCGAACAGCTCTTCTATCAAGTCCATGTGCTCATTCACCTGTTCGGCAAACTCACCCGTGGAGTACAGGGAGGAGAGCGAGGCGTAGTACGGCATGGCCAAGAACTCTACGCAGCCGGTTTCTGCTAACTCTTTGAAGGATTCAATGAGATCCGGGCGGTGGTATTTGGCCTGCTCCAAAATCACGCCGGAGATAGCCAGTGCAAACTTGAACTTGCCGTCAGAAAGCTCGATGAGTTGTTTCATGAGCCTGTTGGCAGGCAGGTAGCAACGCTCTGCCACCTGGCTGAGCACGCGCCCGTTGAGCTCGTCGTCCTCATAGAAGGCGTGTTCGCCAATCTTAAAGAAGTCGTACGGCGTCAGTCTGTTGGGCTGGTGCGCGTGAAATGTTAAGGAGATGTTCATGTTGTTTTAAAGGGGTAATACATTTACCAACCGAGCACGTGGTGATACACGCGCAGCATCTTGTCTGCCGCGGTGTCCCAGTTGGAGTTCTTGATGTCTTGAGCACTTTGCTCCGCTACTTGCTTATAAAGCTCCTCGTCTGTGATGAGGTCCACAATGTGCTTGGCCATCATGTTAACATCCCAGAAGTCTGCCTTCAGCGCGCCTTTCATCACCTCTGCCACACCACTCTGCTTGGAGATAACGGCAGGTATGTTGAATTGGGCTGCCTCCAAGGCAGAAAGCCCGAACGGCTCCGACACGGACGGCATGCAGTATACATCCGTCATGCTCAGCAACTCATTTACTTTTTGTTTGTTGAGGAACCCGGTGAAGTGGAACTTGTCACCCACGCCGTGGAAGGCCCCCGTCTCGATAAGCTGGCGCAGCTTTTCACCCGTGCCGGCCATGACGAAACGTACGTTGTCCGTTTGCTCCAATACCTTAGCCGCAATTTGCAGGAAGAACTCCGGCCCTTTTTGGGCGGTAAGGCGGCCCAAGAAGAGCACGAGCTTTTCCGGGAACTTCTTCTTGGTGTGGAACACCTCCACAGGGTCCGCACCGTTGTGTACGGGGAAAATCTTGGCCGGGTCAATGCCGTAGTGCCCGGCAGCAACTGTGCCGGTGTATTTGGATACGGGGATAACGGCGTCTGCCTGTTCCATGCCGTATTTTTCAATGTCGTAAATCCAACCGCGGGCGTCTGCGCCGGCGCGGTCAAATTGAGAGGCGTGCAGGTGCACCACCAGCGGTTTACCCGTGGCACGCTTTACCTCTACACCGGCCAAGTAAGTCATCCAGTCGTGTGCGTGCACCACGTCAAAGTCATAACCGCGGGCCATTACTGCACATATTTTGGAGAACTCTATTACCTTGCGGGCCAAATCCCCGGCATACAGGTCTTCCTTGCCGGTAAACAATGCTAAATCTGCCTTATGCACCTTAGAGAAGAGCAGCTTGCCCTCCTTGGTAAAGGTGATATTACCGGGGGTGCCTTCCTCACAAGCGTAGGGGTCTAAATTTACGGGGGCTTTGCCTACCACGGTAAAGCTCTCGTAGGTGTATCCCTCGCTGTGGGTCTCCATCTCTGCATATTTCAGGTTGTTGATACCCGTCAGTTCAAAGCCGTCATATTTCTGGCCAAGCTTGGCCTTGGGAACGATGACTGAAAGATCCACCTTCTTGGACAACGCCTTAGAGATGCCCATGCACGCGACACCCAACCCGCCATTAATCAGCGGTGGGAACTCCCAACCCAATTTCAGTACTTTAATTCTCCTCATGACTTTTGTAGATAAGCTAGTTGACTCACCGGCGTGTAAAGGTTACATCGCCTCGCGGACATTAGACACCATCGGCAGCGATTTGTCCAGCATAATTTGTGACAGTTTCCCTGTAATCTGCCCGATAATTTATCATAAGCTATTCGCTCTTATTCGACCGGAGTTAATTCTCCTGATTCGCCTTGCGAATATCTTCCAGCGCGGCGATAAAGTCATCCAATATCTCCGCCGGCACCATGATGCGGTCTCGGTTGGAACTTACCTTCTCCGTAATGCGTACCACTCGTCCTCTTGCATTGCTTTTCAAGTCAATGAAGAAGGTCTTGCGATCCGCTATAATCTTTTCCGTACAAATAATATCGTCGTCCACTTTTTTAGAACGGGCCTGGTTATCTGACCCTCAACCTTATAATATACAGACTTTGCTCAGAAAGTCAACTATCAAAGTGCAAACAATAAAAAAAAGCAGCATGGCTGTTGTTTCAGCCATACTGCCGTGAAAAAGGGGGTAATAATGTTATATGAGCTCCTTGAGTCTGTTGATGGAAATAGCCGGTATGGTTTGTTGGGTGCCATCTGCCTTGCGGAGTATGGGGGAGCCGTCGGATTCTATGCCGGAGAAGAACCCGCAAATGCGCTCCGTATCCGTGATGGCAACAACGGGCAGGGAGGGGCCCCAAGCTTGCTCCAAACGGGTTAAAATAGGCTCGGGGCCGTGGTCAATAAAGTCTGTAAACACTTTAGCCAACTCATCTGCCAAGTGGTCACGCAATTCATCAAGGGAGGGGCAGGCATTGGGTATAAGGTCTACCAAACGCACGGGTACATCTGTTGTAGCACCCTGCAATTTGACAAGATTATTGTAAACATTGATGCCGATGCCAACGGAAACCATGCTTTGGGAGGGGCGCTCCACCAGAATACCGGCAAGCTTGTTGCGGTTCACCAGCAAATCATTGGGCCAGCGCAGGCGCAGGCCTTTAATGTGGTAAGCAGCCAAGGTGTCAAGCAGGGCTACACCGGCAACCAAGGGCATCATTCCCCACGGGCGAGAGGTGCCGGGGTCTATGGGCAGGTTAAAGTTTGCCCACAGGCCACCTTCTTCGCCAAACCAAGTGCGGTTGAATCGGCCTCTTCCTTTGTGTTGGCGTACACTGGTCACCACTGTCCAAGCCGGTAATTTGCGTGCCTCGGTAAAGGTGGATTCGCATTCCTGCAACTTTTTGACTTTCCACTTAATGCTCATGCCTGTATTCTACACCACTTGTGCCCGTTGTCCAATAAAAAAACACGCGGTTGACATAATTCTTGCTGAGTGTTAGCATGGGGTATGCTTACAAGTACGCGTTTAATGGATACTGCATCTGCCATTTTTACTGAATCCTGGCAATTATATGAAAGTGCGTTTCCGCATGAAGAGCGCCGAGCTTTGGCGGACCACGCCTTAGCCATGGCTCATGAACCGCATTTCGTTTGCTTGCATTTGCGAGATTCTCAGGGCTTTGTCGGTATTCTTTTTTATTGGGTGCTCTCACAATGCGTGTATGTGGAGCATCTTGCCATTGCCGCCACTCGCAGGGGGCAGGGCCTTGGTAAAAACGCCTTGAGTCTCTTGCAGCAGCATGAATTACCCGTCATTTTGGAAATTGAACCGGTGACAGATGCCGCCACCGCATGCCGCCTGCGTTTTTACGAGGGCGTAGGCTTTCATCGCCTGGTAGCGGAGCATTACCAGTTGCCGTATCATCGCGGGGAGCCCCCTTTGCGGCTGGAGCTGCTCTCCTATCCGCAAGCGGCAGGGGTGGCATTGGTTGCCTCCTTTGAGGAGGATTTTCTGGCTTTGCCCATGCGTTACAGAGCTTGTTGACGATGCTCGGTTTGGCGAAGATGCTGCGTGTTAAAGCCTCTCAATGCGGCTTCGTTGAGTAATTGTCGGTAAGCACTAGCTGTGTACAGCGGAGTTCTGCCCAGCAGCCATAAGCAGCTCCCGCTCTCGTTGGATACCAACGCCCTGCTGTAGTTCTCATCCACATACAGCACGTGGTACGGTGTGGACAAAAAACGCAAAAAAGGTATAAAGCTCACGCTCAACTTGCCTTCACCTGCTATGCCGGCTTTTGCTGTGGCTTTTTTTTGATGCCCCTTTGTATCCGTTCCGTAATTGGTGATGCGCAGCGCTCCATCGGCATCCATGGTATAATCCGTGTACACCTCATCAAGCTCGAACTCGAAAGGTGTTTCAAACCTTGCCCATTCATACCAGCGCCCTGCGTATGCCGCCCACTTTACCCCGTCAATCGGCGTGGTGTCTACCTCTCCGGCGGCATCCTGCCCACCGTTCCTGTCAGAAAAATAGTATCTCAGTGCTCGTAAAATCATGCCGTCTATAGTACACCTTGGCAGCATCTGTTGCTCGATAACCGACAGTAAAATAACGGGTCTGTTTCAAATCTGCTGGTAAAAATAGACAAAATAGAGCTTTCTTGAAGGTATAGGGTAAGGGGAGCTATGATTAATGGCGACTTTATGTAACTCGTCGATAATGAATGCATAGACGATTGCTTTTATATTCTTCAAGAAACATCTTTTAAATCGCTGGTCTTTACATTGCAGTCACAAAATAACTTCTCTAACCCCGTGCGGTTTTTTCCGGAAAATGTAGGGACTGCCCATCTTCGGATGAAATCGTATAGTCGCTCAAACAAAACAATTCATCATAAGAATCCCAAACAGAATTTAATTCCGAGGCTTTTACCGTTACATCACCTATGATATTGAGCTCATATTGTTTGTTTTTGTCCGTCGCGGCTTTTACATCAGTCCCCGTTTTTACGTCTATCTGAATCGGGTCTGCCACAAGTGTACCCGATACAGCATAGCTGATAACGGTAAGAGCCAATATAACACGCCGAACAAGTAATGAAAGCCCCATACAAGGATTATCATACAAAAATAATGGGATTACGCAAGCAAAAAATTCAAACGCAACACAACACCTATAACAAAAAAAGTGTCATCAAGAGAAAATCAACTCATTTATTCAGAGTTTATTACAAACCAACGTAGACAATGTTGACCCTTTTTAATAAAAGATTCTTTTAATTTGAAAGCATATATTCCCTTTCTAATCAATATATAATTTGCTTTTTGTTTAAACTCTGCTTGTTCTATCAGCTCTCTGCTCAACTCTCCGGTTCTAATAGCCTCTTCAAATTGAGGCTCATTAATTGTATATATTATATAAGGAAACTCTGATGTATTATCATACACATTTAATGGAATAGCTATACCTATGAAATCTTCTCTCAATTCTAGAAAGAGCACACAACGGTGATGCAAGTTAGTTTTAGCAGATGCAACATGTATAAAATACAGACCATCTACCAATTTCTTCCCGATATCTGGTGTCATACAATACTTCTCATCGGTTTTCATATAATAAACAGGATAATCAGTATTCTCATTATGCTTCCATATATCACAAATTCGATATGTAAAAAAATCTTTTTTTAAGTAATTCAAGATGGATAATCCCACTTCTTCGTTCCAAGTATGATATCCACAGCACTTACAATATGCATTAAATTTATCATATTTTTCTGCAAACTCATCCATTGAGCAGCATAAAGCTACCCCTCTTAATTCTCCACCGCAACTCATAAATACTTTTAATTTATGTTTCGTTTCTAACCAATAATTACATGTACAGAAAGCAATTAAGGTAATAACAAAAATAAATATAAAAATAATTTTGTAACGCATACTTAATTATTTCTCTTTATATCGTTGCCAAAAGACAGAATAACACCAGCATTGTATTTATAAATATCCGTTTCATTTTTTTACTTTAACGCTTTAGATTATACAACTTAAATTGCCTCATATTTCGATAGTTCTTTTTAAGGGACTTGACTTCTAATTAGTAGTGATTTTTGTTGGCGAGCATTTCAACAAGTTCAGCATAATTCAATACTCAAATTGTTGCAAAAGTTTTTCGCAATAGGGTATGGGGAGCCCTTGAGCATCTAACGGCATCGGAACCGGACTT
>JAFQEF010000078.1 GCA_017399165.1 Akkermansia sp. | reverse complement strand
TAGCAATCCAGCCTTTTTGTTTGTAAATTTGTTTTATCATCAACCCTTTGTAACGAGTGTTACAAAGACAAGCAAGCCTGGATTGCTACTTTTTTTGTCATCGGGTGCGGGTTAACACACCAGCAAATCTGAAACAGACCCGAGTTTTGTGGGGCGGAGCAGTCTATGGGGCTTAATCAGAATGCCAAGCCGGCAAACAGGATAAGCCCCAGCATGACGCATGCTGCTGCAATGCGGTACCAGCCGAATATGGCAAGGCTGTGTTTGTTGAGGTAGCCGACCATCCATTTAACGGCTATAATGGAGCTCACCCACGCGGTGAGGGTGCCGGCAATGATGGGGCCCCAGCCGATATCGGTTATCATGGCGTGCCCATACTCGTATGCATCATGCGCGGTGGCTGCGCCCAAAGTGATGAGTCCCAGCAAGAAACTGAACTCCACCGCGGCAGATACGCTCAACCCTGCGCACAACCCGCCCAGCATAGTCATAAGGCTGCGGCTTACTCCCGGGCACATGGCAATGCATTGCATGAACCCTACCTTGAGTGCCCCGCTGTAACTGAGCTCCTCCAGGCTTTTACCCCGGAATCCCTTGCCGCTTTTTTTGCGTGCGCGCACGTATAAGAGAATGACGAGCCCCCCTAATGCCCACATGGTGGTGACGACCGGGGCATTGAAAAGATACCCCTTAATATATTGGCTGAGTATGACCCCGATGACCGCTGCGGGTAAAAAGCCGATAATCATGTTGAGCGCCAAACGCATGCCTGCCGGCAGTTCTTGGGGGGCGTTGGCCTCCTTGCGGGTGCGTAACCATGTTGCCGTGTCTGTAAATATGGCTTTGACACGCTGAAAATAAATGCCTAATACAGCAAGAATAGCCCCGCCTTGTATGCAGATTTCAAAGGCCTTCTGGGCATCTCCGTCGCTCAGCTGCAACAAGTAGCGAGTGATAATGAGGTGCCCCGTTGAACTTACGGGTAAGTACTCGGTGAGCCCCTCCACGATTCCCAGAATAATTGCTTCCCATATTGTCATGACGCGCGCCTGTTTACATTATTTTAACAAAAAGGTCAATCACAAAACGAAAAAAAATGATATTAATCAGCAAAAATAAAAAAAAGGATTGAATCTGCACGGTAAATGTGGTAATTGTAGTGACGGATTTTAGTGTACTGACTTCTTTCTCCGTTTATGAAAAGTTTCAGAAAAAAAGCAACAGGGGGCTTTACCTTGGTGGAATTGTTGGTGGTGATTGCCATTATTGGTGTAATGTTGTCATTGGCTGCTAATGTGTTGCAGAATCCCGGTAAGGAGCGTAATGTGACCTCCGGTGTGCAGATTTTGCAAAACATGATTCAAGAGGCTCGTGCAACGGCTATCGGTAATGATACCTGTGCCCGCGTTGTCATTGCCTGTGATGAGAATGACTCCTCAAGGGATTCTATTCACCTGCGTTATGTAACCGTGCAGATGTATGTGCGAGACAAAAATGAGAACCGCAACTACGATGGCACGGATGTTGTGCGACGTGGCGAATGGGTCTCCACCTCATCCGGCACGTTCTTGCCGGCCGGCGTCTATTTCTGCCCCACCTATAGCCGAGAGCTGCAGTGGATGGATAATGCCCGTGATACCCCGCTGGAGCAGGATACGGAGGCTCGCCTCTCCGGTCATGGTCTTGCCACGGTATATTACATAGAGTTTGACGAAAAGGGGCGTTTCGTAACCCCCGATACCAAGCCGGGAGAACCCAGCCGTGCCCGCCGTTTGGTGTTGATTGGCGGACACCGCAGCGACCGCAACGGCAATGTGGACGGTATTATCCCCTCCAGATTGGATAAGGATGGCCACCCCGCCGAAGCTCGCGGCATTGTGTTGTGGCCCTCCGGCAATATCAGCGTCATGAAGACTCTGGAACAGGTATACGACCCGGAGGTGTTTGTGGCTGAGAAAAAAGCTAAGTCCAAGTCTCGCAAGGGTAAAAAGAACGATAAAAAGGACAAGAAAGACAAAAATAAGGACGACGCTAAAAAGAAAAAGTAATAGCGTTGAAAACGATTTTATAATTAAGGTATGAAAAGAAGAATGAAACGATGGAGCCACGGTGGGTTCACCCTTATGGAAACCCTGTTGGCCTTGGCTTTGGTTGCTACGTTGGTGTCTATTTTCTTGGTGGTGTTTGTTCCGGCTCGTGGCTTGGTTCATAAGTCTTTAGCACAGCAGGATGCCGACCGCTTGGTGGGTGTGCTTAAGGCAGAAATGAAGACGATACGTGCAGATGAGCGCGCTACCGATAAATCCTCCGATGGCAAGTATGTGAACGGCTTTGACAAGGGCTTTTATTGGTTGCGTAAAACGCGCGAGCCCGAGTCCGCCATCGTTATCTTCTCCTATCGTGAGGATTTGACCAAGGCCCCCGGCCCGGATGGCACGCGCCCCGCTATTCCCGCCAAGGAGAGCGTACCCGGTGAGACCTCTAACCTGGTGACCATTGCCTGCCCGATAGACGATAAAGTACACCGCAAGCATATTCGAGATGCTGTGGGGCCAGTTTATCTGGTGAGCATGACCCACCTTGAGTTCAAGAATGGAGAATGGAAGGAAAACTCCAAGCCCGGTGTTGTGAGCGGTGCAGGGTCCCCCGAGGACTACATCAAGAACTGCGCTCAGCGAGAGGCCGGCGGCTCCTGCATTTTCTACAGAGCAGATTTCTACATGCTTAACACGCCTAACCCCAATATCGTGAAAAATAAGAACTGGAAGAAGATGGGCCGCCCCATTTTCTCTGCCACCATGTCATTCGGTCTTTCCTCCTGATATAGTCATTTTTATCATCTCTTAGTATGAAATCTTTTAAAGTCAAATATCAACGCGGTGGGTTCACCTTGATTGAGTTGCTCACCGCCATGGCTATTACGGCCATTTTGGTGTCTGTTATCATGCAGTTGACCATGCAGGGTATCTCCCTCTGGAAAAACGTGAATGATGACGTTAATACAACATCTACCGCACGCATTGCTCTGCAAACCATGGCAAAAGACTTGGAGTCCTTCCAAATGAAGCCCGGTGCCAATGATTATGAGTGGTTCAATGCCCGTAAAGACACGGAGAACGATGCCGCAGATGAGATTAAACAAAAGGGACGCCGCGCCAAGAAAAACCGCAAGGGTAAGCCCGAAAAACTTTCCTACGTGCCGGATTCCGCTCGATTTGTGTTCTTTACCTGCTCCCCGGACCGCAACCCGGCAGTCTCCAGCGATGAGTCCTCCCGTGCCGGCTACCGCTTGGATTTGGCCAGTGCCACAGACCGTGAGGGTGATCCCTACTTGGGCGATGTGAATGCCGTGGGATACCGCCTGGAGTATAAAGACCATATTCAGAACAAGGAGGCATCCGACAAAGAGCAGGGCGTTTACCCCGTGTTTGCTCTGTATCGTCACGTGGTGTCTCAACGCCGCACTTACGACTCCCTGTTGTGTCAGACCGACTTGTACCAGGCTTTCCGCAGTGAGTCTCTGGATGAAGAGCAGGACATCATCTGCGATAACGTGGTGGAGATGAACCTCTCTGTCAATATCGAGTACCTTGAGTCCGGCCGTAAGGGGGCGCAGAAGATGAGCGAAACGGTGACGGTTATATCCTCCAACGGTCGCGGCCAGGAGGTGTCTGTAACGGGTGACTCCGTCATTGTTGGCGGCAAGGCTTATCCGAATGCTCGTTTGGTGTCTGCCCATATTTCCGTAACCGTATTGACGGAGGAAGGTGCAGCCTTGGTAGAGCGCATGCGCCAGGGCAAGGCTCGCCCGCCCAAGCCTGTGGATTTCTTTGCCCGTTATACACGCCAATTCTCTACGGCAGTTTCTCTGCCTCAGCCGTATTGATGCTGAGCCATGAGTTTTGAAATGCAACAAGATAAGCCTGATGGGGTGCTGCCGCAATCCATCAGGCTTTGGTGTGACCCCATCCCCCGCAGCGGGTATGAAAACATGGCGGCGGATGAACTGCTCAGCCGGCGCCCCGAGGCTTGGCTGCGCATATATGGTTGGGCAAAACCTGCCGTCAGCTTCGGCTATTTCGATTCTACCCCCGTAGCTGCTTCCATTTTCCCCGGTGATGATATTGAGTATATTCGCCGTTGGACGGGCGGTGGTATAGTGGACCACCGCAAGGGCTACACCTACACGGTAACATTACCTGCTCAGGAGGGGGTGATGTATCCGCCCGCAGACCGCTTGTACAAGTGGATTCACGGGGCGTTGGCAGAGGCTCTCAAGGCGTGTGGTGTAGAATGCACCTTGCTTGTAGAGGATGCGCCGGATGGCGGGCGTGCCTGTTGGGCAAGCCCGGTTGCCAGTGATATTGTGGATGCCGCCGGTAACAAATTGGCCGGTGCAGGGCAGCGCAGATATCGTGGTGCCGTATTACACCAAGGCTTAATTCAGGAGTGTGAGCCTGCGGAGGGTTGGCCTCAATTGCTTGCTCAGGCTTTAGCTCCCCATGTGGATATAGTGGTGGGGGATGAGCCATACCCCGGCTTTGCTGATGAGGTGCAAGAACTCTGCCGCACCAAATATTGCACGGCAGAGTGGAATGATGAGACGCACGGACGGCGCCGCCCCACCCGCTCATGAACCCCGCCTCCCCCAATTATCGCAGAAACGTGGCAGCCGTTATTATGGATGCCGGGGGGAATGTGCTGGTCGGTAAAAAAAAGCAAAGCTCACGCTTTATTCATTTTCCGCAGGGCGGTGTCAAAAAGAAGGAAACGTTTGAGGCAGCTCTTTGGCGAGAGATTACGGAGGAAACGGGCCTGCCTCTTGCCGGCCTGAAGATTGTGGCACGTTTGGCCGGATTAAGCTATGATTACCGCCGCAAAAATCGTAAGAGAGAGAAATGGGCCGGGCAGGAGCAAACGTATTATTTGATTCGTTGTGAGGGGCTGTGCCCCCCTGTTTCGGAGCCCTCTGGCTCAGAGTTCGGCGTGTTGGAGTGGGTGCCTGCTCAAACTTTAACACCTGAGCTTTTTGTTTCTTTTAAACGCCCCGTGGTAGCGGAGGTTCTTAAAGTGTTTTTTCCGTCGGATATGAAAGATCGAGATGCTCATATACTCAGTTTGAATACTTTAACGCGTTACCGCTTTACTGCGGATAGCAGCTTGTCCGATTTCTCCCCTGCTGACCGCGCTTTTTATGCCGGTGGTAAGGATGAAGCTTTATCACAAATGGCAGACTTGCAGGCACGTATATGCGCTGCCCAGCAACGGATTGCAGACAAAAAAGTGCTGGTTCTGTTATTTGAT
The DNA here is from genome assembly GCA_017399165.1 of Akkermansia sp. Taxonomy (GTDB): domain Bacteria; phylum Verrucomicrobiota; class Verrucomicrobiia; order Verrucomicrobiales; family Akkermansiaceae; genus Akkermansia. The sequence goes on along the minus strand of JAFQEF010000078.1, from coordinate 19,289 downwards.
GCAGATAATTATCAAGCCAAACGCCGCACAAATTGTTTACGGCGCATCAGCACCTTGTTTGACCCGCTGTTAACACGTGTAGAAAAACCGCAGGATATGGCAACCATAACAAGGGGGGGGCGTCATGTTCTGCCTGCGTTGACTCATTGTGTGCCGCCGGATGATGAAACGCTTATCGTTTCGGAATCCGCCTATTCCATGTTTGCGTCTTTGTCTGATACTCAACTGGATAATATAGCTACGTATGAGCAGTTAATGACAGATGATGCCATTACCGTGCTGAAGTTTTTCTTGCATATCACCGCAGAGCAACGTGCCAAAGTTGCCGATGATTACGCAGAGTATCTTCAAACGGCTCAATTTGTATTACAAGCCACGGCCTCACCTGTACCATGGCAAATTATCCCCGCCGAAAAGAAATGGTACCGTGACTACGTGATAGCCTCCATCGTTGCTCAGACTCTCGAAAACCTTGCAGCCCATGTATAGTGTGCGATTTGCCGTAATTGTTTTATTTCTTTCTCTTTGCTCCTGTATACAGTCGGATATGGGAGAATATCTTAGCGCTGTCGGTAAATACAATGTAGCCGCGCCCGCGAAAATGGAGTCGGACACGGCAGAGGTGTATCAGCTTGACGGCTGCTATTTCCTAAAGGTGCCTGTTTATTATCCGCAGGTGCCTACACGCGGAATGTTTCGCCCCCTCATGCCTATGGGTGGGTGGCATCATCCCCTCATCCCCGCAAGAGAGGCGGTATACTTAACATTGCCGGATGCCGAAAGCCTGCATGAATATTATGCCCGCCCGAGATATGAGCATACCAAAAGTGATTATATCTTTGTGAAGCTTGATAATAAGCATTTGGGGCTCAATTCTACTTCACCGGCTGCTCAGGAATGCACAGCAGCGGGGCTGATGCCGGATGTTGTGTCTGCCGCAGACTTTGACTATGACCGCGCATCTCTGTGTGCTTTGCCTGCCCTGAAACAAAAGCCGTACATTGAGGTTCCGCATGGAAACAAAATATATGGCACTCGGCGTACTCTCTGCAACTATATGCTGATGCCTGTTACCTGTTGCGCGTATCTTGCAGATATCCCGGTTTCGGCTTGTTTAACACTCGGTTATGGCGTCTGCCACGGTGTTTATTTGTTGTTGTGGTAAATTTGAGGAGCAGAGCCTGAAAAAAATGCGGGCGTATAGGAAAATAGCTCGCCAAGTGGGAGAGTATGTGGTAAAGTGAAGCCATGAAAAGAACTCTTGTAAAGCATGCGCTGGCAAGTGAGACCGCGCAGGATTCTATTCTGGTAGAGGGGTGGGTGCGTACCCGCCGTGATTCTAAGGCTTTCTCATTCTTGGAGATTAATGATGGCACGAGTTTGGCCTCCATTCAGGTGATTGCTGATGCCGGTATTCCCGGGTACGAGAACATCGGCAAAATGACCACGGGCTCCTCCGTCTCTGTTCAGGGTCGTTTAGTGGAGAGTCCCGGTAAGCAGAAGTGGGAGATTCAGGCGGATTCCATTGCCCTGGTAGGTACTGCGCCCGATACGTATCCGCTGCAAAAGAAGGGGCATTCTCCTGAATTCTTGCGCACCATTGCACATTTGCGCCCCCGCACCAACCTGTTCGGTGCTATTTTCCGCACTCGCTCCCGTATAGCAGCTGCGGTGCACAAGTTCTTTTTGGACCGCGATTTCGTATGGGTGCATACCCCCATTATCACAGCCTCTGACTGTGAGGGTGCGGGCGAGATGTTCCATGTCACCACGCTTGACCCCCTGGCTGAAAACAAGAGCTATGATAAGGACTTTTTCGGCAAACCCGCCAGTCTTACCGTATCCGGCCAGTTGGAGGGCGAAACCTTTGCTTGTGCGCTGAGCAATATCTATACCTTCGGGCCTACCTTCCGAGCAGAAAACAGCAACACCACGCGCCATGCCGCCGAGTTCTGGATGATTGAGCCCGAGATTGCCTTCTGTGATATTTATGGAGACATGGATGTGGCAGAGGCTTTCATTAAGCATATTGCAGATACCATGTTGGCAGATGATAGCGGGGATTTTGAGTTCTTCTGCCGCTTTGTAGATAAAGGCTTGCGTGCCCGTTTGGAGGAGGTGAGTCAAAAACCGTTTGTGCGTTGCTCCTACACCGAGGCCATCGACATCATGCTGGCAAGCGGGGAGAAGTTTGAGTACCCGCCCTACTGGGGTATGGATTTGCAGAGCGAGCACGAGCGTTTCCTGACGGAGCGCCACTTCAAGTGCCCTGTGATTGTCTACAATTATCCCAAAGAGATTAAGCCCTTCTACATGCGTCTTAATGACGATGGCAAGACGGTAACCGCCATGGATGTGCTGGTGCCCGGCATCGGTGAAATCATTGGCGGCAGTCAGCGTGAAGAACGCTTGGAGGTGCTGGAGGGGAATATTGCCCGCCTGGGTATGGATGCCGAGGCCTATTACTGGTATAATGACCTGCGCCGTTACGGCACGGTGCCGCATGCCGGATTCGGCGTGGGCTTTGAGCGCCTCATCATGTTTGTTACAGGTGTACAGAATATCCGAGACGTGTTGCCGTACCCCAGAACCCCCAGAAACTGTGAATTCTGATGCATCTTGTCTTTTTAGCTTGTCTTACCAATCTTTTAATGCTATAAACAATCGCGTAACGTTATGAATATCCAACCGAAATTCACTCCCGTGCTCGATCCGGACTTCGTAGCTCCGGTACTTTGGAACAAGGCCTTTGAGGATAAAGTGGCTGCCACGCCCGGTTCTCATGCCATTGACATTGCTCTCACCCGTATGGATGGTACCTGTTTCCGCTGGAGCGGTAAGGTGCTGCCTTCTTCTGAGGAGAACGATGCCCTCAACAACCAATACATCGAGCGTATTGTTAAGTTCCTGCTTTGGATGAAAGGTGGTTGCACCATCATGGTGGCAGGTGATGATAAGATTGCCGATATGTTGGCTGCCACGTATTGCGCCGGTGGTGCACGTGAGTTCGACTGGGATTTCATCGGTAAAAAGATTTATGACCGTCCCATCGAGGTAGTGAAGGTTGCTTGCCCCTGCGAGCTGCCCGCAGAGAACTCCACCTCTGTATCCCTCGGTCGCAATCTGGACGGCTACCGCATCGGTTTCGACTTGGGTGGTTCCGACCGCAAGTGCGCTGCCGTGATTAACGGTGAGGTTGTGTACTCTGAGGAGGTTGTGTGGGATCCCTACCACCAGACCGACCCCAACTACCAGGTAGAGGGTGTGCATGACTCTTTGGAGCGTGCCGCTAAGCACCTTCCGCAGGTAGACGCCATTGGTGGTTCTGCCGCCGGTGTGTATGTGAACAGCGAGCCCCGTGTAGGCTCCCTCTTCCGTGGCATTGCTCAGGATGATTTCGTGAACGTCATTCGCCCCATGTTCAAGAACCTCAAGGACCGTTGGAGCAAGATTCAGGGTAAGGAGGTTCCCTTTGAGGTGGTGAATGATGGTGAGGTTACCGCACTTGCCGGTGCAATGGGTATGAATGATGATGCCGTGCTGGGTATCGCCATGGGTACTTCTCTGGCTGCCGGTTACGTTGACCCCGAGGGCCACATTATGCCCTGGCTCAATGAGCTTGCCTTCGTTCCTGTCGACTATCAGGAGGATGGCGGTGTGGACGAGTGGTCCCGCGACAAGGGTGTTGGTGCCATGTACTTCTCTCAACAGGCTGTTGCCCGCTTGGCTCCCCGTGCCGGCTTCGAGTTCGGTGCCATGCCTTATCCCGAGCAGCTCAAGAAAGTGCAGGCCGCTATGGCGGAGGGCGATGAGCGTGCCCGTAAGATTTACGAGACCATCGGCGTAGAGTTCGGTTACACCATTGCCTATTTCTCCAAGTTCTACGCACTGCGCAACTTGCTGTTCTTGGGCCGTGTAGCAACGGGTGACGGTGGTCAGCTCATCATCGACAAGGCCAACGAGGTGCTTGCTGCAGAGTTCCCCGAGCTCGCTATCACTCTTTGCGTGCCCGATGAGAAGACGAAGCGCCACGGCCAGGCCGTTGCCGCCGCTTCTCTTCCCAAGATTGGTTAAGAGATAATTCTTCAAGGGGGCCGACGGTATTTTCCGTTGGCCCCTTTTATATCCTGATTCATCAGTTTAAGGCTACAGCGTATGTCTCAACGAGCAGAGATTTGGCAATGCCCGGTATGTGCCGCGAGGTTGGATGTTACCGACCTGGGGTTCTATGCGGAAATTGTGTGCCAACAATGCGGGCATACGGACCACGTGCATACTCTGCTGGCAAATTTCCGTTTAGAGGGTGTGCTGGGGGTAGGCGGCATGAGCATTGTGCTACGCGGCAAAGATGTTGTGCTGGGGCGCCCCGTGGCCATTAAATTGTTGAATGAGACCTACCGTAATCAGCCCGAGCGTATTGCTCGCTTTGAGAACGAGTGCTCTATGATGGCAAAGGTGCGCCATGAAAACGTGGTGGCCGTTTATTCTGCCGGGTGGGCAAAAGATCAATTTTATATTGCGATGGAGTTGCTGGAGGGGCGCAACCTCGAAACCATCGTAACGGAGAAAGGCCCGCTCTCTCCTCTGCGAGCCATTGAGGTGATAACTCACGTTGTCAAAGGGCTTGAGGCCGCTCATATTGCCGGCATGTTGCACCGAGACATGAAGCCGGGCAATGTCATTATCACCGAGTCCGGCATACCCAAGGTACTTGACTTCGGCTTGGCTCAGGGGCGCACAGAGGATGAGGACTCTGAGGAGGTTATCTGGGCTACTCCCTATTATGTAGCCCCGGAGACCCTGCAACGCAATGCGGAAGATGCCCGTACGGATATCTACTCCGTGGGTATGACCCTGCGCTACCTGTTAACCGGCACGGACTCCTTGCCCGGTAATCCGGCCTCTGTATCCGCCTTGTTGGATGCCAAATATAATTTGGAGCCCTTTAACCGCCAAATGCCCAAGGCAGAGGAGTGCTTATGTGAGCTGATAGACCACATGACCGCTTTTGCCCCCGAGGAGCGTCATGATAACTATGCGGATGTATTGGCGGAGCTTAAAGAGGTTCAAGAGGTATTGAACGAGAAACATTTGGATAAGGTTTCTCCCAGAAAACGCCTGATACGTCAAAGAAACAGAGCCCTTATTGGAGCCGGTATTGCCGCCGCCGCTGCCGGAGCATTTGCCATTGGTTACTTTGCCGGTACCCCTGCTGCAGAGCGTTATGTTATCCCCGAGCCGACCAACACGGAGCTTTTCAGTGTGAATCGTAAATCTGAGGTGTCTGTCATATTGACCCATCTCAAAAAATCACGTTTTGACCAAGCCTTAAAAAGCGCCAAAGAGCTGGATAACGATAAAACGGAACCCACCATGGCGGCATGGGGGCTGTTGCATGGTGCCGGTGTTGCCTATTTGACACAAAAAGGGGCAGATGAGGTGGATGCCTATTTAGATGCTTTTAAGCGGGTTATCTCGAAAAAACAATATAACCCTGCCGGGTCGGAGCTGCATTTGCAGCTGGAAGCCGCATTGCGGGCATTGATTGATACCTCTGCCGTTGCAGAGATATCGGACCGCCGGGTTCTCGCCTTGGTGTATTGTTTGCAGGTACGCAAATTATTGGCTGAGAGTAAAGTGGATGAGGCTAAACAGGCTATTCACTCTGCAAAGACAGAGTTCCGCCTTGCCAAAACGGAGCCATACTCCGGCGTAATGTTGAGTTTGGTGGAAAACTTGGAGATCGGCTATGCTGCCGTTTTTGCCTTGGCCTCTTATCAGCAAGCGGCGGATTTGTTGGCAAGTCATCAATTTGAGGATGCCGAGCAAATGCTGGAGAACAGGTTGAAGAGTAACCCGGATAATGCAGAGGAAATCAAGGTGTTGTTGGAGCTGTGCACTTGTGGCTCCACTTTGTGTGATACGCTGGAGCGCCTGATGGGTGACTCCTATGAAAAGGGGATGTCGCCCCAAAGATTCCGAGAGCTCAACAAAGAGAAGAAGTTTGTTAATAATCTGCGCGAGATGGAGTTTTGCGCTTTGCTGCACCTTTTGCGCCGCGATTATAAAACAGCATTTGCAGAGAACCCCTATGCATCCAAACCGGACAGCAATGAGCCTTTTGCCGTAATGATGCGTGATTGGCAAACTCGCTTGGCCCCTTACATAAAGGAATAAGCATCAATATCCAGGGTGAAGATAACGTCCTCGCCGCTGTTGAGTTCTCTTATCTCTTTGGAAACAATATCTGCCACTTGTCTGGCACTGCGTGATTTGAGGGTACATTGGTACCTGAATTGCCCGTAGGCTTTGGCAATGGGCGCAGGCAGCGGATCACTGATGACGACCCCTTCGGGCAGTATGCGTTTGAGCTTCTTATACAAGCTGTTGATGGAAAAATCCGCCAAGTCTTCTTTGGGTGAGCGTACCGTTAAGACGGACATGTGCGTGTAGGGCGGAAACTCCAGCTCTTGTCGCAGGGCAAGCTCCGTTTCGGCAAAGCCATCCGTATCATGTCTGCGGGCATATTGAATCGCCGGGGCATGTGGGGTAAAAGTTTGGATGATAACCTCCCCGTCAATATCGCCACGCCCGGCTCTGCCTGCCACTTGTGTGAGTAATTGAAAGGTGCGCTCTGCTGCGCGTGGGTCCGGCATGCTTAGCCCTATATCGGCATTCAATACACCCACCAGTGTTACCCCGGGAAAATCCAAGCCTTTGGATATCATTTGAGTACCCAGCAAAATATCTATGCGGTGGGCGCGAAAATCCGCCAAAATATCCCGCAGTGCGTTTTTGCGTGCCGCCACATCGGCATCCACTCGTTGTATGCGGGCATTGGGGAAACAGTTGCGCAGCAGTTTCTCCACTTTTTGGGTGCCGTAGCCCTCCAGCAGAATGTTGGCGGACCCGCACTCGGGGCATTTACGGGGCACGGCTGCTCTATAGCCACAAATGTGGCAAATGAGCCTGTTCTCCGTAGCGTGGTAAGTAAGGGGCAGGGAGCAATGCTCACAGCTTACGATATGCCCGCAATCCGGGCATTGTAAAGACCTGGCAAATCCGCGCCTGTTCAGTAGCAAGATTGTTTGCTCCCCCTTTTTCAGCCTGTCTTCCATAGCCATGCGCAAACGCTCGGATAAAATTCCCAAGTATCGTTTGTCTTTGGCCTCGGTGCGCATGTCTAACACGCGGGTAAGGGGCAGGCGCTGGCCGTCTGCGCGTTTATCCATACGCAACATGCTGTATTTACCGCTTGCCACATTGTACAGGGACTCCAGAGAGGGGGTGGCAGAGCCCAATACCACGGTTGCTCCCTCTAAGTGTGCCCTCAGCACTGCTAAATCTCTGCCGTGGTAGCGTGGGCTGTTTTCCTGTTTGTAGGAGGAGTCGTGCTCCTCATCCACAATAATGAGCCCCAGGTTCTGAACCGGTGCAAACAGCGCAGAGCGCGGGCCTATGGCAATGCGGGCTTTTCCGCGGTGAATGGCGTGCCATTCGTCAAAGCGCTCACCGTCGCTCATGGCACTGTGTAAAATAGCCACCTTTGTGTCTGACTCTGCAAACCTGCTTTTAAAACGAGCCATGGTTTGCGGGGTCAGGGAAATCTCCGGCACCAGTATGAGTACACCTTTGCCGTGTTGCAACACGTGGGCGGCTGCCTGTAGGTAAACCTCCGTCTTGCCGGACCCCGTTACGCCTTGCAAAACAATAGGCTTTGTGCTTTGGCTATCTGAAGCTTGTGTAATGATATCAAGCGCGTGTTGTTGTTCTTCATTCAACTTCAGCGGGCAAGAGGGAGCAAAGTTTTCCTGCGCAGCGGGGTCACGGTGTACAACTTCCTCTTCTATGCGCACAAAACCGCGTTTCTCCAATGCTCGGCACGGGGTAAGTGCCGGGCTGCCCCCTAAATCTGCCAGGGGTTCTCGCTTGCTTTCACTTTGGTGCAGGTAGCGTAAAATGGCCGCTTGCCGGGGGGCTTTGGCGTTGATTTTGTTCATTTCTTCATCCCCCGGCCACTGCACCAACACCACCATTTTACGGGTCTTTTCCTCATGGTGTTCTCGGCGCACGGGTTCCGGCACAATGCAGCGTATCAATTGTTCCACCGGTACGGCGTAGTATCGGGCCGCCCATTCTGCCAAGTCCATAAGCTTGGCACCCACAGCGGGGGTGTCATCTATGAGCCGGGTAATGAGTTTAAGCCTGTTGCCCCATTCTGCGTCGGGCGGGGTTAGTTTAATCACCGTGCCTGTGGTGGTGCGGTTGCGCAGGGGTACCTCTACACGGCTGCCACGTGTCACTTTGCTCATGCCGGGGGGGATGGCGTAATCCAACACCATATCATTAAAGCCGTCCAACAAAACGCGGGCTGCGGTTTGTTCCGGCTCATCCTGGAATAATCCTTGCATGGGCTCAGGCCTCGGATTCCTGCTGCAATTCTTCTTTGGAGAGTATGTGTACCACCACGCGTATGCCTGCCTTCTCACCGGCAGCTTTGGCCATAGAGCGTATGGCTGAGGCCGTCATGCCGTTGCGCCCGATGACGCGTGCCACATCTGCCTGCTCCAACACCAGGCGAAATCTTACCAAATCCCCCGCCTCGGAGGTAGCAACGCGCAGCTGTGCGGCCTCTGCGTTCTTAATCAGAGGCGTAACAATGGTCATGAGATATTTGCTGACGGATTGGACAAGTTGCTGCATGGTGAGAATATTCGTTGCTATCAGCATCATACAGTACACCTGCGCATGTGTCAAGTGCTGAGTCCGTTACACACGCAAAATGCGGTGCTGCCGCGGTTACGGTTGCTTGACAATGCCCATGAAAAGCGGGGTGGTATTTGCGGAGAGGCTGCCGATAACCCAGATGAAGGGGCGGTCCAGCACAACGGTGCGGGGCATGGCCCGGAAGTTGACGATGGCGGCGGTGGCGGCGGCGGCCTCGGTGCCTTGCTCCTCTACCTTAACGTAGCATTTTTGCAGAACGGCAGAGAGGTAAAGGTCTGTCTGGCTTGTGGTGAGGCGAGAGAAATCTGCGTATGAAAAGATTTTTTTGAGCCCGGCAGCCTTGAGCGCATTGTTCAGGTTGAGGGTAGAGGCATCTACGGTGAAAGAGGGCATGACCACACGCGTTTGTCCGCCGGCATAGCCAATGCGGTTGATAATGGCGCGGTACTTTGCATCCGTAAGGGAGGTGGCAAAGTTGCGGATGTCCTTGGTGGGGGATATGGCGATAAAGTAGCAAGGCTCACCCGTGGGGGCAGATGCGGCATAGGGCAGGGCGATAGCCACCCAATCCTCCCCCTTGGCAGCGGGGAACTTGGCCGTGCAGCTCATCATATTGGCCGATACGGTTTTGCCGTCTGCCGTGGTGAACTCGCCGGGGAAACTATCGCTGGGATCAAAGGGGAACTGCCATTTCTCTTTCATGTAAATGGCGTTAGTGGCAACAAATGCCGTAAGTGCGGAAAAATCATTGGCTTGCACCAGTTTCTTTATCAGACCGTTGGTGTGGGCTCTGCACCACTCATTGATGGTTTGTGCCGCTTTCTCCGACTGCCCGAAGTTGACGCTCACGGCATCTTTTACCCCCGGTACCAGCGGTAAGTTGTTTGCCACAAACAGGGCATCTGCCTGCTTAACATTGATGTTGAATGCAGGGGCTTTACCCATGGGCAGGGACTCCAGCTCTGCAAGGGTGTCTCCCGCGCTGTATTTTTTGAGGGTGTTGAGCACGTTTTCCACCCCCTGCGGTGAAAAGGCCATGTTGCCCTCTGTCTCTTTAGCCAAAGTGCGGAAGAGTTGCATGGAAAGGGAATCTGCTGCGGTGCAAAGACCGCAGCCCATCACAAGTGCAGCTGCTATGGTTTTAATGGTCATGGTGAGTCCTTATTGGTGGCATTATACACCATAGTTAATGCCCAGAAAAGCGGAATCCGCGAAACAGTTGGAACTTTTTTCAGAAAATTATTTGCCTTGAGCCAAAACGGGTATTATGCTATACTGGCGGGCATGAAGATAGGTGCATTTTCTCTTGTTGCCGTTGCTTTACTGGTGTGTGGGTGTCAACCTGCGCCATCGCCTCAAATGCCGGGTCTGCAAGCTCCCGTTGTCTACATGCCGGCAGAGATGTGTTATCTGGATGAAGTTGCCCCGCTGGTGAGGGTGGACCTCAAATACTGCGGGAGCGATAATTTTGTAGGCCGCCCCATAGATGGTTATACCGGCGGGAGGCGCGCCATTTTACGCAAGGATACGGCTTTGGCATTGAAAAAAGCCTCTGAGCTGCTGGCAAAGGAGGGGCTGGGCTTGCTGGTGTGGGATGCCTACCGCCCCGCCCGCGCTCTGAAAGATTTTTACGCATGGTCCAAAACGAGTGATGACAGCACTAAAGCCACATTTTACCCCAATATCTCTAAGCGAGAGATTTATGAGAATCGCTACATCGGGCTTGTCTCAGAGCACAGCTGGGGCGTGGCTGTAGACCTCACCATTATTCATCTTAACACCGGTAAGGAGCTGGATATGGGCGGACGCCACGACTTGTTGGATGTCAGCTCCGCCACGCGCTCCCCCCTGATAACAGAGCAACAGCGTGCCAACCGCCTTAAACTGCGGGATGTTATGGATGCCGCGGGTCTGCGTAATTATAGCAAAGAGTGGTGGCATTACTTCTTGAAAGAGAAGGGTACTTGTTATAGCTATGACTTCCCGCTGAATGACACCATGCAGAAACGTTGACCAAAAGCAACAAAATAAATTTTGATACAGACATACATACTGCTTGAATGCCGGTGGGGGATGCGTTAGAATCCCGCCCGAACATAACGCGTGCTATGATAATCTCAGACATGAACATGATACTTGCCGAGACAGCCCAGAACTTTGGGTTGATAGATATTTTTGAGAAGGGTGGTCCCCTTATGTGGGGCTTGTTAGTGCTTTCTGTTGTGGCGTTTATGGCCATATTCATTTGCTCTTGGACCACTCGTGCCTCTGCCGTGTTGCCCAAAGATATGGTATTGACGGTGGAAACCTACATACGCCGTAAGGATTACGCCGGCTTGTTGGCTTTGTGTGAGCGAGACGGCTCCAGCTTTGCCCGCACGGTTAATGTGATTATTCTTTTCATTCAGCGTAACTTACGTGCCAATATGGATGCCATTCGTGAGGTTGCCGCTGCAGAGGGTACCCGCCAATCCAACATCCTGACCCGCCAAATCAGCTGGTTGGCAGATATTGGTGCCATTGCTCCCATGGTGGGTTTGCTGGGTACGGTGCTGGGTATGATGGACACCTTCTGGCAGATGTCTCAAGGTAACTTTGAGGGTGTTAAGCAGATGCAGATGGCCGGCGGTATCTCCGAGGCAATGATTACCACGGCAGGTGGCCTTATCCTGGCTATTCCCTGTATGCTGGCTTATGTAATTTTCCGTAACTATATTCAGAAACATATATCCGATATGGAGGTAGCGGTTACTCACGTTTTGTCCGTAATCTCCGTACAGAGCGACCGCGACTCTCGCTTGGGCAGCATCTCTCACGTAGGCGTGCGCCCCGAGATGATGGATAATATGGAGCCCTGATACCCCCCCTGCCATGAAACTGAATGCAAAAGTACCTGAGCCACTGGGTTTCCAGCTCACGCCGATGCTGGACGTAGTGTTCATTTTGCTCATTTTCTTTGTGGTAACTCAAAAGTTTATTCTCAACGAGCAGGATTTGGCGGTAGAGGTGCCCACCGCTGCCGGTGATGAAAAGGATGCCGCCCGCGCGATTGAGGAGATTATTCTGAATGCCCGAGAGGTGATTGAAGATGAACCCGATGCCGAGCTCAAAGCGCGAGACCTTGCGCAGGGCCGCAAGGTGGGGGATCTCGTTATCACCATTAACCGCCAAGAGTACAGAATTGAGGAGCTGGACCGCCCGCTGCGCGAACAGGTGAAAAACCAGCCGGACTTACCCGTCTGTATTCGAGCAGATAAGGATATGCGCTGGGAAAAAGTGGTGCGTGTGGTAGAGGCCTGCACCACGGCCGGTGTGTATAATATCCGCTTCAAAAAAGTGATGCCCGGTGAAAGTGCTGCTGCTCAAAAAGGTGCGGTGCCTGCCACGGCTCAATAATCAATTTTACAGCATTGTGATAAGGAAGGGGGTGGTTTCACCGTTCCCTTCCTTAGCTGCTGACAGGAACCATAAGATTTTTTACCGAACAATATGAATAACAAGACTATTTTAAGTAGCCTGCTGCTCATCGGAGCCGGGGTTGTGTGTGCCGCCCCCGCTGCCAAAAAAACAACTGTCGCCAAAAATAATACACCTGCGGCAGATGTGTTAAAATCCGACAAAGAGCGAGACTCCTTTGCCATTGCAGAGCAATTGTACCGCCAGGGCAATGTGGAGGGGCTTGATGACACCGCCCGCAGAAACATTCTGGGCCGTGTGTCTGAATTGCTCAAAAAGTTTGCGGATGAGTTTCCGGAGTCTGCCAACAGAACAAAGGCTCTTTACATGTGTGCCACCTGTGAGGAAAAACTGGGGCGCAAAGATGCCGTACAAGCTGTGCTTAAGCAGTTGGCGGCATCTGAGAAAAAGGGGGTAAAAGATGAGTATGTGGCCGCAGCTGCATACAAATTGGGCATTGCTGCATTTTCCAACGGCCTTAATAATGTTGCCGCAGATGATGCCTTAACGAGTGCAGCCGCATATTTCGGCACGGTAGAGCGTTGCAGTAAAAACACACAGCTGGTGTATGACTCCCTGTATCGCCATGCAAGAGCCCTCACGGTGGATGGTCAACGCAAAAACGGCAAAGAGGCAGCTGAGTCTTTTGCTGCTGCCGTGCGTTTGTATGATGCCCACTTTAAGGCGGATAACGCGGCGATTCCTGCCCATATTCAAGGGGCGGCTCACTATGCTTACGCTCAATTGCTGGTAGAGTTGGGGGCAGATGAACATTTGGAAACGGCCTTGGCACAGTTCAAGTTGTTCCTGGCCGGGAAAAATGAAAATGAAAACCAGCGCAGTATCGCCATCCTACAATCTGCGCGTATTGCTACCAAGCTCGGTAAAACGGATGAAGCCGCCAAGTATTATGAGGAGCTCACCAAGCTCTCCAACATGAAAGACTATGCGGGTGAGGCCAATATGGAGATTATTCTGGCTCTGTACCGTGCTGATCGATTGGATGATATTCGCAAAAAGTTCCCGAACGATGCTGATAAGGCAGATTTCCTTAAAGAGATAAGAACCCCTGCGTTGCGAGCCCAGTGTGCCGGTATTTTGGGGCATGTTTACATGCAGGACAAAAAGTATGCCAAAGCTGCCGGCTATTTCCTGTTTGCCGAGAGTGAGATGCTGCGCACCCCCGTGGGGGCGGATGCCGGCTACCGTCTCATTGTCTGCTTGCAGCAGCTGCATAATGCCCGCTCAGAGGATGGCGATAACGCCACGGGCCTGCCGGATTTGCTGGCCTATGGCAGAACCTACCTGAGCATGTATGACACCCCTGATAACCCCGAGACGCAGGCCCTGCAATGCACGGATATTGCCCGTGTTATCTACGCAGACCATGTGATGAAGGTAACAAAGGAGCTGCCGTGGGAGCATTATCTGGCGGTTGATATGAACAAGTTGCCGGAATACATCTTAGAGGATACGGCGTACAAGAAGGCTTGGTGCTTGTTCCGTGCGTGGTCCGAGAACCATTCTGCAGACCGCTCCCCGGAGGCTGCGTTGAACTTCTACATTGATAAGCTGAAGAACCAGCGCCGTTTGCCGGATGTGCTGTGCATGCGCGGTAATTTCCTGTATGAGTCCAAGTTCTATGAGGATGCTATCAATGACTTTGTTAAGGTGATAGAGCAATACAAGGATTCCCCCGCATACGCCGCCTGTTTACAGCGTGCAGCCCATGCCTGCCTGAATTGCCAGCCCCCGCGTAATGATGCTGCTAAAAAGTATTTTTCCGCACTGCTGGCTTACGCTAAGGAGATAGAGGAGAGTGGACAGCAGGATGCCGAGTCTCAGAACATCAGCGTATATGCCGCTGCCGAGGCTAATTTCAACTTGGGCCGTTTGTGTTATCAAAATGAGCCTGAAAAATCCATTCAGTATTTCAAGACGGCTAAAGAGCTCAACGGCAAAGACTACGCTGCCTCTGCCTCTGCTTGCTTGATTCAGTGTTACTTTAAGCTTAAGAACACCGAGAAGAAGACCCTGCTGGAGGAGCTGCCCAAGCTCAAAAAGAATTACAATGCCCAGTACAAGAGCCTTTCAAAGGCAATCCCCCGTTGGTGTGGCTGGTGCTGGTATCAGGAGGCGGAAAATAATCTCGAGAATTATAAGCTGTCCGTAGAGTATATCAATGACTCCATAGACCGCAATAAGACGGAGATTTACACCGCTGCCGATGGTACGGAGAAGGAACGCCCCGTTGCGGAATCCGTGGTGTGGCTCACCTTGGCACGTGCCTGCCTGGAGATTGAACAGTACCGCTCCACGGAGGCTGCTATCGGTGGGTTGGATGCCATAGATTATTACCTGTCCATGGAGAAAGACCCGCACCGCCGTGCGGACGGCCTCAAGACTAAGGCTATGTTGCTTAACGGCTGTGGTGAGCCTGCCAAAGCTACGGAGCTTTGCACCGAGGCTCTCAACCTGGGTGTCAACGGCCCGGTGCTTTCCTCTATTCGCTTGGTTGCCGGTGACTCTGCCTATTTGGCCGGAGATTATGAAAAGGCCTCTCAGTTGTATGGTTTGGTGGCTAACTTTGACCGCAATAATGACCTGAACCGTGAGGCCCTCTACAAGGCTGCCTGCGCTTTGCGCAAGAATGGTAAGGAGGCAGAGGCCGCCAACTATGAGGAGCGTTTGGAGGCCAAGCTCAAGGAGATGAAGATTGACAGCTCAACCCCGCTCCGTGGGCTCCCCCCCAGTGTGAGCAGACACGTGAGCCCGGGCAAATAACATTATACGGCAACATTTTCTATGGCGTATTCAGGATCAGCTAACCGCCGCAAGCATTGGTGGCGCGTTTTAAGCGTAGGACAGCGCAAACTGCTGTTCTTGGGTGTGTTGTTGTTGCTTTGCTTGTTGCCTGTGTTGGGTATGTTGATTTCATACTCATACCGCGCTGCACAGTATGATGTGGAGACCGTTGTATCCGGAGACCCCATTACGGCCCTTTACGATTACGACAGCAATTATATTGCAGCCTTGCCCAATGTGCGCTACATAGCGGTAAAGTGGGAGGACTTGCCCAAAAACCTCATTAATGCGTTTGTTGCCCGTGAGGATGAGGACTTTTTTGAGCACAGCGGTATTGTGTATTCTGCCGTAGTGCGCTCCATCATCAAGAATATCTCCAGCATGCGTTATGAGCAGGGTGCCTCTACCATTACCATGCAGCTTACACGCAACGTGTTTGAGATGCAGGGTAAAACGCTGGACCGTAAACTGGTGGAGGCGTTTGTTGCCCGCAGAATCGAGTCGCGCTTCGATAAGCAAACCATTTTACACCAATACCTCAGCCGCATATACTTCGGGCAGAATTGCTACGGTATCGGTGCGGCAGCTGCACATTATTTCGGCAAGCATGTTAAAGACCTCTCGCTGTCGGAGTGCGCCGTTTTAGCCGGTTTGGTGCGTGGTCCCTCCATTTTTAACCCTCGCCGTAGTATGGAGAGTGCCAGGGTTGTGAAACGGGAAACCCTTAACCGCATGCGCGAGCTCAATTTTATTACCGATGCGGAATTAAATGCCGCCCTCGCGGAGCCCATTACCTTGGCGGATGAACCGGCAACGGATTACAGCGTGCAGACCTATATGACCCAATGGGTGAACGGTGAGTTGCAACAGCTCGAAAAAGAGTTGGATGAACGCTCCATCGGCATGGGTATTGTTACTTCTTTCGATTTGAGCTTGCAACAATATGTTGAAGAAGCCGCAGAACGTGCCATGGTGGTGGTAGAAAACCGCCTCTCCCCATACCCGGAGGCTTGGGCATCCCTCAGTGAAACGCCCGAGCAACTGGCCGCTAATCAGCAATTCTTCTCCAAGCAAAAACGCCCTGCTGAGTTCAAAGTGCGTGGGGATTCCAATGATTTTAACGGCTTGTTGCAATGCTGTGTCCTGGTGGTGGATGGTCGCCCCAACCATGCCGGGGAGCTCCTGGCTATTACCTCCGGCCGCAGTGTGGCAGATGGTGTTAACCGCTGGCGCATGCCCATTCAACCCGGCCGCAATGCTGCCCCCATTCTCTTTTGTGCCACCGGTTCTTTGCAAGAGGAAGATGCTTACATTCTGACCAAGGATGTCATCACCACGGGCACCAAAACAGGGTATGAAAAGGTAACGGCCTTTTACCGATCCCTGTTGCCGGATATTGTTTTGCCGACAGAAGATAAGGCGGAGGATTTGTACATGGGGCAATTCCCGATGGCTCGTGCGGACTTGGCTCGTATCCTTTTCTCCATTCAAAATGGTGGGCGCGGGTATGATTTTTACGCCATCAAGACTGTGTGGAGCCGTGCGCGGCATCAATTGCACGCCCACGTCCGCAATGTGAATCCGGAGTGGATTCAACGCCAAAGTGCAGATACCGCCGCCGCTATTTCACCGTTTGTCCGTAAAAATGAAAAGCTGAACATTTTGTGTGAGCCCACGCTGCAAGACGGCGGGTGCTGGACCATGGTGTCCAACCGAAATGGGGTGGCTGTTTTTGTATGGATGGGCTTTGATTCCGCTGAATGCTCTGGGGCAAAATCCGCCGTTGTGAAGAGACTGGTGCAACGCGCATCCCTTCTCTTGGCCAGAGAATTGCATCGCGAGGCACGCAACAGCCTCATTAAACGCTCAGCCGATAAATAACCATGGACTATTCTGCACAACTGATAGCTGCCGAAACCGCTGCCCGCAAGGCAGGTGCCTTTTTGCGGGCACGTTTTCATGAGGTGCATCAGGTGGATGAAGAGTTGGCGCATGATATCAAGTTGCGCTTAGATAAAGAAACGCAGGCGCTGATTGTGGAGTCGCTTGCGGCACAATATCCCGATTACTCCGTGCTGGGGGAAGAAGGCTGCGGTGCAGGGGCCTCTGCTGATTCTCCCCAATGGATTATCGACCCCATAGACGGTACAGTGAATTATTTTTACGGAATCCCCATTTTTTGCGTGAGCATCGCCTTGCGTGTGGGGGCTCAAACCGTGCTCGGTTGCGTGTACGACCCCATGCAGGATGAATGCTTTACCGTGTGCAAAGGTGGGGCCCCGTGTTTGAACGGGCGGCCCATTCAGGTATCTGCCCGCACACAAATGGCACAAGCCGTCGTGTTTATCGGCCATGGTACGCATGATGGCTCGGGTGCTGCCGGCATTGCCCGCTTTGCTCATGTATCTGCTCAGGTGCGTAAAATACGCATCCTCGGCTCCGCGGCGCTTACCTTGTGCTATATAGCCGCCGGGCGTTTCGATGCTTATATAGAAAACCGCATCAACCTGTGGGATTTTGCCGCAGCCCGTGTCATATTGGAGGCCGCCGGCGGCGCCTGTGAGTACACCCCCACCTCTGCAGATTTGTTGAGCGGCTCCGTTATTGCGTGGAATGGTAAATTGCCCATACACGCCGCCCTCCGTACCTCCTGATATCCTTTTCACCATATGAGTGCCCCCCGTAAAGTAAATGCCCCTTCATCATCCCCCCGCGCCATTGCCTGCCAATGCCTGATACGCTGGGCAAAAGGCGGCGTTTTTGCGGAGACCCTCATCTCTCGCCATGCAAACGCTTTGCCCGCACATGACCGCGCCATGGTGCAAGCCATTGTGTTGGGTACCTTGCGCAATATGCGTTGGCTGGAGCACATCTGCCGCACCCTGCGCTCCGCTTATTTAGAGGATACGGCAAAATGGACCATCCTTGCCGGGCTTTGCCAGCTTTTTGTTCTTAAACAGGCAGATTACGCTGTCGTGGCAGAAACCGTATCCGCCGCACCCGCTAAATTACGCGGCTTGGTTAACGGTATTTTGCGCAATGCCATACGCCGCCGTGCTGAGTTTGAGGCAGAGCTGCCCTCCTTACCCCTCGGCGTGCGCTATTCTACCCCGGATTGGCTGGTGAAACGTTGGTTGGCCGAATTCGGGGCAGAGGATACGGAGCAGATGCTGGCATGGAATACGCAAACGCCCCCCGTTTATGTGCGCCTTAACCCGCTCAACCCCATGCAGGTACCAGCGGACTGGGTGGCTCTTGAACATGCTGCGGGGTGGTATAAGCTGCCCTCCGGCTTACCCTTGGCCGCCCTTAAAGCGGGGCAAGTTTATGTGGCAGACCCCTCCACCCGTTATTGCATAGAGCTGCTCTCACCACAAAAAGGTGAGCGTATTCTGGATGCCTGCGCTGCCCCCGGTGGTAAATCTGCCGCTATGATTGCCGCCACGGCGGGGGATATCCACTTGCTTGCTACGGATTCTGCCCCCCACCGCCTGGAGCAACTCAAAGAGAACCTCCTGCGTGCCGGTGGGCAAGATGTACAGGTGGCCTGCCATGACTGGACCACCCCGTGCCCGCAAACCTTGCAAGCTGCATTCGATGCCGTGTTGCTGGATGTGCCGTGCAGCAACTCCGGCGTGCTCCAGCGCCGTGTGGATGCCCGCTGGCGCATGCAACCCTCAGAGTTTGAGCGCTTGGCAACGCTTCAATCCTCCATCTTAGAGCAGGCCTGTGCCGCTGTTCGCCCCGGGGGCCGCTTGGTCTACTCCACTTGTTCCATAGACTCTCAAGAAGACCGCTGCGTGGTAGATTCCTTCCTCTCCCGCCACCCCGAGTTCTCCCTCGTGCGTGACTACCTTGCCCTCCCTCACCGTGAACAAGCAGACGGTGCCTACGCCGCACTTTTAATAAAATCGTCAGACTTGTAAGATGCCATTTATTCTGTGTTTATTACAAACCAACGCAGACAATGCTGATGCTTTCTGATAAAAGATTCTTTTAATTTGAAAGCATATATTCCCTTTCTAAGCAATATATACTCTTCTTGCATATTCTAATGCATAAGTCGGGAATCTCTAAAAACTCTGGTACCCTCACAAATTGGTAGTTGTGGGGCTCCTCAGTGTGAGCCGCAGGGGGCTTCGTTTCCTTCGGCGTCTACGCCCACCCGGAGGGCGAACTGTCAATGTGCCGTAGGCACTCTTCATGCTTGCGTTAGCAAGCTTGCTTACAGCCCCGCCAACCGGCGGGGTGAAAGACCAATCGCCCAAGGTAAGCCGCGATAGCGGCGCAACCTTGGGTTA
>JAFQEF010000077.1 GCA_017399165.1 Akkermansia sp. | reverse complement strand
TTATTGGACAAAAACGAATTGGAGCCCGACGAACATCGTGAGGAGGCCGACAGCAGCGCGGGTTCACCCCATTTTCATGGCCTATTTTCCGGAGCTACCGTGCTCGTCTCCGGGCTCACGCCCTACGCCGTGGCAAACTGTCGGCCTTGTCGGAGGCGCTGACGCGCCCCTCCTCGGGCTCTCATTTGTTTATCATCCTACCCCAAGGCTGCGCCACTGCGTGGCTTGCCTTGGGCTAATGGTCTTGCGCCCCGCCAGTGGGCGGGGCTTGTGGATTCCGCTCACCTACGGCTCGCCATCCCCCCCCACGCAAATTGCCATTTGGCGAGTTTTTCTAGGTTCCCAATGTATATTTTTGAGGCTTTGTAGCCTATTCTTCAAATTCTGCACTTCATTTTAAAATTCCGTATCAAAGTACAGATTGAAGAGAAATTTTGAAATGAAAAATTGTTCCACGTGGAACAAATTATTTTTCCCTCCAAATAATGGAATAGGCAGGATTCATTTCACGTACGGCATGTGGATGCTTTTTTGCATGATCCAAGAGTATGGGCAAAAGTTGTCCCGTTGCAAAGTCTGTCAATTTTTGTAAAGTTGAATCATCTTTCAAGGCCGGACAATTTTGGTAAAGACCGATGACAAGAGTGGATGCATCTTTCATGAGACGCAGTGGCCAGATGCGGCATTCAAACGGACGCAACTCTCGCGGCAAGGTGCAGCCTCGTTGCAAATCGAGCATAGGACAATTTGCTACCTCATCTTCCGAGTTCGTGCAAAAATGGAGATAGAAGCTTGTGCTGCCATCTTGTCTTTTTTCGAGGGGCACACATTCCTCCTGCAACAAGTAGATGAGCTCGGATTCCAGCGCAGGCGTTTCCCATGCGGAACAGCGATGAAAGTTACAACACAGTTTGCAGGCTGCACAATCAGCAGGAGTAAAAATATCAGTCAACATAAATGGTAGCAGTAAACTTACGAAGAATGTGAACAGGATGATATGAAAGCTTAGCAGTGCGTAAGCCCGGTATATTTAAATCTTCTTCACGGTTGATATATTCCGTGCTTAGTGCTGCGGCCAGTTCACGATTGATGTAAGCGTAGGCATCCCTGAATTCGGGTATACATTTTTCGTAGTGAATATCTGCCACTTGGTCATTGATGAGGGATACCAGCGCCATGGCAATCGCTCGTTGATTCACGTAAACAATACCACCCGTCATTTCTAATTCATTGCGGTATGATAACGCATGCTCTATTGCACGGTATTCATGTAGCAGGGCAGGGGATTCCTCTTGCCCTTCAAGCCATAATTTTGCCACGTGTAACACGTCCGCCGTATTGTCTGCATTTAGCATGCGGAACTCAGCACTCGGGTTATTGCGTAAGAATTTGGAAACATGTGTGCGTTTTTTGTGAAATGCCGTGCCCGGTAACTCAGCCAAATCCGAACGTTTGTAGAGGTAATCGGCATCTCCGGTATCACACTTTATTTCGATTCTTCCGGCATACAATTCTGCCAATAACTGTGCCTGTTGCTCGGTTAATAAGCAATATTTCAGCGGTACTCCACGGGCTGCGGCATCTGCCTCTATGGCTTGAATACATGCCGGGGTATCAGCGCTGTTTCCACCCACAGGAAAGCTGTATCCTTGCAGTCGTCCATCCCCTGTGAAACGTCTGATTAAATGTTCCATGTGGAACAATATCTCTGTTCCATACTTCTTTTTCAGCAGGTATATATTGGTAAAAGAGAGGTCACTTTGGAGGGCATGAACCGTGCAACTGCGTACTTTTGGGGCATCAGTCAGCTTGGGTTCTCGAAACTGCAAAAATTCAGATTTCATTTATTTTGCCTATTATATCATCTTTATCCTGCTTAATCAATAACCGTTTTGGAGGCTCGCAATATCTGTTTTAATTTGGTTTTTGAGTTCTTGGACGGACTCAAATTTTTGTTCATCGCGTATAAAATCATGAAGAAAAACTTCAATTTTTTCCCCGTAGAAATCGGGTCCGCCATAGTTGATGAGGTGAGTTTCGAGACGGGGAATTTTGATTTTTTCGTCGATAGTGGGACGAAAGCCCAGGTTAGCAATACCCCTGTATGTGGCACTGCCGATGATGGTAGAAACAGCATAAACACCGGGGCGGGGCAGGGCGGCGGAGGCAGGCAGGGCGATATTAGCCGTGGGGAAACCGAGTTGACGGGCGAGTTTTTGACCATGTTCAACCGGGCCGAAAACGGAGAATGGGCGCCCCAGCATAGCCGCTGCTTTACGGGCATTTCCGGCCTTCAAATGAGCCCTGATAGCGCTGGAGCACACGGTTTCTTGGTCCTGTACCAGCATGTCATTGACGCATGCGCGGAACCCGCGGCGGGCGGCTTCTATCCGTAAAAAATCCGCATTGCCCGAGCCCCCTTTACCGAAGTGCCAGTTGTCACCCACGGAGATTCCGGCCACCCGAGATGCCTTGCAAAGGGTATCCAAAAAGTCTTTAGCAGACATGGCGGCGAGCTCTTTGGTAAAGGGCAATTCCAGCAAGACATCTACGCCCAACTCTTGTAAGTAGCGGTGTTTTTGGTCGGCATGTGGGGTAAGGAGCAGGGGGGCAAGCTGCGGTTTCACCACAGCCAGGGGGTGGGGTATAAAGGTGAGCACACCGCGTAAGGCACCGGGTGTATCTGCAGAAAGTATCACGCGTTGGTGCCCCAAATGCACACCATCAAAGAAGCCCGCAGCCCAATGTATAGGCGATTGACACTCAATGAGTTCTGTAAAATCGTGATATACTTTCATTATCAATGGTTAAGCTGATAAATTGCGGTCTTTGAGCACTTTATCCGTGGGGAGCAGGCGTGCCAGCAGCTCCTCTCTACCGGCGGCTTTGAGGGTGGGTACATCAATGGCCTCAGATATATCGAAATGGCCGGAGCGAATACGGCGCAGGGCAGTAAGGTGGGCACCACAGCCCAAGAATTGCCCGAGATCGTGTGCGTAGGTTCTTACATAAAAGCCCTTGCTGCAATGCACGGTAAAGTCCACCTCTGCTGCGGCAAGGTCAATGCGTGTAATGGTGTAGTCCAGCACTTGAACATGGCGTGCCTTGCGCTCTACCTCCTTACCTTTACGGGCGAGCTTATAGCAGGGAACACCGTTAATTTTAACAGCTGAGAACATGGGGGGCACTTGGTCAAACTCGCCGTAAAAATGTTCAAAAGCGGCGCGTATAGCATCCTCTGTAACAGCATCCGTCGGTTTAACGGCTACCACCTCACCATCGGCATCCTGGCTGTTTGTTTCGATACCCAGTTTCATGGTGGCGGTGTATACCTTATCTTCACACATCAGCAAATCCTGCATCTTGGTGGCTTTGCCGATAACAACTATAAGCATACCGGTGGCCATGGGATCCAGCGTGCCGCAGTGGCCCACTTTTTTGGTACCCAGTATACGCCGGCACAGTGCCACGGCGTTGTGGGATGTAAAGCCGGGGTCCTTATCCACCAGCAATACACCATTGGGAGGCTCGGGGCAGGGCAGGGGAGTATTCATGATTATTTACGCAGCTCGCGGCGGATGGAGTTGAGCACCTTTTCACGGCATTCTTCGAGGCTGCCGCGCATACGTATACCGGAGGCCATGGCATGCCCGCCACCGCCGTGCTCTGCTGCAATGGCAGACACATCTATTGCGGGGTCTTTGGAGCGCAGGGAGACGCGTATAAGGCCATCCTCCATATCTTCGAAAATGACCGCAGCCCTCACGCCCTCCCAAACGCGTATGTAATCCACCAGGTCCTTGCAGTCCTCCATCCCCACACCCAGCTCGGCTTTTTTACCGGCGGGCATGGAGTAGTGAGAGAGCGTGCCGCCCTGCTCAAGCACCATGTTGTTGAGCACCTCCCTCTGCATAGTGAAAACTGTGAGTGGGGACTCTTGCCAAATGCGGCGGTTGATATCCCCTACATCCACCCCGGCTTCGATAAGTTGTGCAGCCGTGCGCATTACCTGCGGGGTTGTGCTGTTGTATTGGAAGGAGCCCGTATCTGTGCTGATGGCGGCATACAGTGCCTCTGCCACGGGTTTGGTTAAAGGTATACCCAAGGCGGATATCAGCTCTGCAATCATGCATCCGCAGGCAGCCTCCCCGCCTTTCACTACATTGAGCTTTGCGTAGCGTGTGTTGGTTTGGTGATGGTCTATATTTACCGTGAAGGGTGCCTGGGCAAAGCTCTCCATACCGGCATTGCCGATGCGCTTAATATCCCCCGTATCCACACAAATAAAGCAGTCCACCTCTTGCGGCAGGGCAGGGGGGATGGGCTGTAACAAATCGCTGCCCTGTAAAAAAGCATAGCGTGCGGGGCAGGGGTCTTGGTTCCATAATTGCACTTTTTTACCCATGGACTGCAAGGCGAGGCCTAAAGCAAGCGTGGAGCCGATGGCATCACCATCCGGCCGAAAATGTGATATCACCACGAAATTCTCGTGGCTATGTATTGCTTGGATGAGTTCTGTGTACATCAGGATATGAGGTTTTTGTTGTAATCTTCTTCGTACTCGTCTGCCGGCTCTGCCTGTTGCAGGGGGACAATAGCCGTTTGTCGAGTCATGACGGATTTGGCCAATATGGCAGATAATACCAAAGCAAAGCCACACCATTGCCCCGCCTGTATGACCTCCGCATAGAACATAAACCCGATGAGTGCGGCCTCCATGGGCTCCAGGCAGGAGACAATGCCGAACTCCAGTGAGCTGAGCCGCCGCATAGCAAAGGCCACCAACACCAACACACCCACCCCTTGGCATAAGCCGATTCCCAGCAAATACGGCCAGCCCGTGCCCATGTTCAGCAGGGGGGCTGCCGTGCAAAATAAGGGCACTAACAATACTAAGGTACCCGCGGCAGATTGCCAGAACGTGCGCTGCAACAGGCTGACGTCCTCCCGCATAAAACGATTGAGCACAATATACAGAGAGTAGAACAACCCGCTGAGCAAGCCGTACAATATACCCAAGGCATCATTTTGCCCGCTGCTGCTTGAGCCGGATAATAAAGATACCAGCACAATGCCCAAGCCCGCGGTCAGAATCAGCAAGGCATCTCGCTTGGGGGGTAAGTGGTGGTCCAGCAAGGCCTCCCACACCGCTGCAAATAAGGGGCCCGTGGCAGGTAACAAAGCCGCTATGCCCGCAGAGGTCTCTTTTATTGCCAAAAAGTAAAACAAAATGCACAGGCTGATACCGATGCCCGATATAAAAGCCCCGGTATTAAAGCGCATGCTTTCCCCACGCCTCCATACCCTCCATGCTCCGTATAGCCCGATGAGCACCAGCCCTATCCCGAATCGAGACAGTGAGCATAACTGTGCCGTGCATGCAGACTCTCTCACAAATATGCACAGCGTACCCATTAACACGGATGCCATGGTTGCTGCCAAAAATGCACTGAGATAAGCCTTATTCATGCGTCACGCGCCTGCGAGCGCGCGGATTATACCACCTCAGCCCCTCACTGGCAATACTTTTTTGTTTATATGTATGCCACCGTTTTGCGCTTGCCCACAGTTGTAGAAGAATTTGATTATCTTTGATGGATTGCCCAGATTTAAATTGAGAAAAACCATGAAAATCCGCAGTGTGAGTGCAGAATTTCATGATTATTATTTATTTAAGCTTAACAATAGGCTGCAATACAGGCAGGATACAGCAAAGGGATAAAAAGGGCATGGAAATATTACCGCTGGGCAGGGGGCATTACTCTTACCCCATTTCCATGCTGTAATGGTGTTTCGCGTCTACGCTTGCTACGCCCTTACAGGAAAGTCCTACCCTACGATAGAAATAAATTGCTATTTTGCTGCTAAAATAAGTAAATGACTTCTAATTGTTTACGCGTGGGAACAATTGGAGGGTTTGATTTATGTTGATAGATCAATTGGCAGATGTGGAAGAGCCCCCGCGAGCGTTAGCGAGCCGAATTATTGAGTCCCGGTGAGGGGCGCCATAGAATAGCCCGGGTGTGGAGCCGCGCAAGCGGCGGAACCCCGGGAAATATGCAAAATAAATAAGAACCCCGTTAGAGGGGCGGCATAATGTTGTGCATTGAATTGAGGCGTTATATGTATTTTGCCCCCATATTTAAGCCACGCATTATGTCACCCCTCAACCGGGGTTCCGGTTTGTTTCTTCC
>JAFQEF010000076.1 GCA_017399165.1 Akkermansia sp. | reverse complement strand
TAAATTGTACATTGTAAATTGTACATTGTAAATTGTACCTTGTAAATTGTACATTGTAAATTGTACATTGTAAATTGTACCTTGTACTTTGTACTTTGTACCTTGTCCATTGTACCTTGTCCATTGTACCTTGTCCATTGTACCTTGTCCATTGTACCTTGTCCATTGTACCTTGTCCATTGTACCTTGTAAATTGTACCTTGTCCATTGTACCTTGTAAATTGTAGATTGTCCCTTGTCCATTGTACCTTGTCCATTGTACCTTGTCCATTGTTGTTGACATCTTCACGCTGGTCTGCTATGATTCGCGGCACATGAAACAATCTGCTATGAAATGGATGTGCCTGGCTCTGGCCGGAGGCGTGCTGGTGGGGTGTCAGCAGCAGCAAATGCTGGCAATCCTGAAGGAGCAGCACGTGCAGCAACATACGAAAAACTGCCTGGAGAGTTACCAACGCCATCTCAAGTGGCTTCGGGAGGCCAAGCCGGAGCTGGAGGCAGAGCTGCAGAAGGCTTCTCGTGCCCAGTGGGAATGGTGCGTGGATTGTGACGGGGCAGATGAGGTGCCCGCCCCGATTCGTTTGAGTAAGGAAGAGTTCCACGAACTCGCGTCATTATTAAAGCAGGTGCAAAGCATGCCGCCGCTGCCTCAATCCGTATTCATGACAGAACCGCCGCCTTTCCGAATGCCCGGTAATGAACCATGGCCTGTTGAGGCGGGCATCGGGTGCTGTGGCGGTGTGGAATTGTGTCTGTATTTTTATAATTCTGCCGGGGAATGGGTTGGCGCCTGGAGTAACTCGGAGGTTATCCCCGCCTCCCGCGTGGCAGAGTGGCAAACACGACGGGAGGGGCGCCCCCTGCTCATGATGCCGGATGCAGCCTACATGCGCCTCATTTCTCTTCCTTCTGCCGTAAAAGCAGAGAAAATGGACGCTGCCCTGCAGAAGCAGCTCCAACATAGCCATTAACAATTGTCGTTGCGTTAGTAAAAGAAACAATTGAGAGCCATAGGCTCGCCATTATTTGAATTCGTCCCTCGTCCTTTGTACCTTGTCCATTGTACCTTGTCCATTGTACCTTGTCCATTGTACCTTGTACCTTGTACAATGTACATTGTACATTGTCCATTGTACCTTGTACTTTGTACCTTGTATCTCCCCAAAGGTTTCTCGTTTTCGTTCGTCGGCTCGAAACACAGAAAATGAGCTTTAGGACTTGACGAAAGTCGATAAAAATGCTATAAAACGACAAAAATACCGATATAAAATAAAGAAAATACCGCCATGAAGGTTTTCACTACAGATAAATTGAATCATGCCCTGTATTTGTTGAATGAGCAGCTGGAAATGGGGGCGTGTTCCGATATTGAGCTTGTTGTTTGTGGCGGGTCTGCATTGATTGCTACCAGATTGGTAAGCCGGACCACGCAGGATGTTGATGTAGTGGCTCTGATGAAGAATGGAACGCTTGTGACGGCAGAACCCTTGCCGGAGTTTCTGGTAGTTGCCGCTCGGAATGTAGCAGAGATGCTGCTGTTGCCTGATGATTGGCTGAATAACGGACCTGCGTCTCAGTTGACCATGGGGGTTCCATCCGGATTTGTGGAAAGGTTGCAGAGTGTGAGAGTCGGCAGTAAATTAACAGTGCATTATATTAGCCGAGAGGACCAGGTATACTTCAAAACATTTGCTTCGGCCGACAGAGGTGGGTATCATATTGCCGATTTGCAGGCATTGCAGCCTACGGATGATGAGATGTATCGGGCGGCTTTATGGTGCATGGAGCAGGATGTATCCGAAGGCTTCAGGTTTGTTCTCAGAGAAATGTTAACACAGACAGGGTGGAGTCATGTCAGCGAGCGCATATAAAAAACGCCTTTTCGATGTTGTAGCATCGATGCTGTGGCAGCAGTGGATATCTCTCGGAGTTGCAGGACATGGAGAGGGGGAGGGGAGTGCCGTGGTGTTGGATCCCGAGGCATTACTGATTTTTTCTGCATCCTTCTGCCGCTATGATTCGCGTTTGTATGATTTGGTGGCTACCTGGCTGGTGAAATACAGCCGTTTGCTCAATCCTGTACGCTTAAAGACCATGGTGGCGGAAGGAACGCACGTCGATTTGCCATCGTTGGCATATCTGGCAGCTCTGTGTGTACAGGCCGGAGATAAACGCTGGCAAAAAATGGCGGAGGCTCACTGTGCAACAGGTGCAGAACCGCAGAGCATGTTTCTTGCCGTGGAGGATGCTGCCGGATTCTATTGCCGTCAACAGGACGAATTGGCTCTTCGGTATGGCTTTATCCGCCCTCCTTTTGAAAACCGGAATAAGATTTGCAGGCGTTTACCCCTCACCCCGGCAACCCTCCTTCTCCGGGCCAGGGGGTGGGTGGGCTCGACTGCCCGTGCCGAGGTCATTGTTTTGCTGTTGCAGAGTGCGGCTACCATTCAACAGTTGTCTGCCCGGAGCGGCTTCGTGAGGAGTGCTGTCAAATCCGTGCTGGACGAATTCATGCTGACCGATATTGTAAGCCCGGTAAAGTTAGACGGCCGGGGGACTAGTTACACCTTGAATGATAAAAAACATTTCCGGGAGCTATGGGAGTGCCCTCATGTTCACTTCCCCTGTTGGAAAGAGATTTTTAATGCATTGGCCGACTTATGGCAACTCGTTTCCTCGCCTGCCTTTGCTGTGGTGTCTCAGGAGACTTTTCACGGAGAATTGAGAAGGCTTTTCAGGGCGCGTCTCCGCCCCCGTCTGCTCAATTGTGGTGTCAATGTTTTTGAATCTCTCACAGAGTCCTCCATTATCCGCCTTCCCGAGCTCTTCCGGTCAGGGGAGGTTTAGAGCCTCCCGTAACATTTCCATATGCGGCTCCGCCGAGTTATGCTCAAAAAAAACACTGCCCGCGCAGCGGGCCGAATTCAGGAGCCTCGCCGTATGGCGAGGCGGCATAAAGTAGCCACGGGTGGAGTGAGCAACGCGAACGACCTGTGTGGGCGAAGAAAGCGAAGACTCGAAGCCCCAAACCCGTGGGAAACATAAAAAAACAATTGGAACCCCACCGGATGGTGGGGTGGC
>JAFQEF010000075.1 GCA_017399165.1 Akkermansia sp. | reverse complement strand
TACCCCAAGGCTGCGCCACTGCGTGGCTTGCCTTGGGCTAATGGTCTTGCGCCCCGCCGGTGGGCGGGGCTTGAGGATTCCGCTCGCCTACGGCTCGCCATCCCACCCCCACAAATTGGTAGTTGCGGGGGAGAATACTATCGGAGTGTTGGACTTTAGTCCAACATATTATCAAGGTATACCACCGTGAAAGTGGGACTTAAGTCCCACCCTACGATATAAACAAAATTCCATTTGGCGAGTTTTTAGAGATTCCCAAATTGAGCATTCAGTGCGTTTGGAACAATAGCTTTTCAATTGTATCCGGGGGGTGATTCAACAATGCCAGCCGCCTGTATAAGATATATGGTTTTATGTGTAACCTCATAGCCATATCTTTTACACCGGCAAAGCAGCCGGAAAGCAGCCACTGCTCCAGCTTCATAGCATTGGCCATGCAAATAGCGCGCATGGTAGGCCGCTCTCCACAAGGTCGCCCAACAGGTTCCACCGGTCTCAACTCAGGCATATCAAGCTGCACCGTGGTCTTATCTCCCTGCAATGCGGGAAATGACCAGGCCTCCCCCAGAGGAGAGATATTCATGTGCAACTCCAACATATAGCTGTGGCTGTGCAGCTCAATTTTACTGAATAAACACCGGAGCATATCCCTCAGCGTTGGCTGAGCATCATGGGGTAGCTCGTTCCTCAGCGTTTGAAGTAATAACTGCATTTGGTCAGCAGGCAGATGCAGCAGTACCTCCTGCATCATGCGCTCCACGCGTGATGCCGACACCCACAAACAATCACAGGCATGAATCCCACCAAGTCGCCGCTGAGGGCAACAATATGACCGTCGCTTTTTAGCAGCACTACCACTATGCACGCCTCGCATCACATGGCCGCAAAGTCCGCACACCAGCAAGCCTTTTAACGGATAAGTGAAGCGTGGTCCCTCTTGCGCTATCCGAGCCTGCATCTTCTTTTTATTCGCCGCCAGCCGCTCCTGCACTTGTGCCCATAGCTCCACAGATACCAACGCTTCGTGCACGCCCTGATACATCTCATCGTGGCACGGCACACAGCCCTTGTACACAGGATTATGCAGTATCGTCAGCACGTGGTCAACTCGCCAAGGCAATTCCGGTTGCGAGCCGCGCTTCTGCTTGGGTACCATTCGGCGGTTCATTTCTTCTGCAATTCGAGTGGCCCCTATCCCCTCTGCACACAGGGTAAACATATCGCGCACGGCATCCGCTCGCAGTGGGTCGGGCTGCAAGCGGCGGTTCTCTTTCATATACCCAAAGGGCGGTATACCGCACAGGTAAAGCCCTTTCATTCGTGCTGCATCTGCACGCTCCTGCACACGCTCCCTCAAGAACTCTCGCTCCAACTCTGCAAAAATACCAAGCATCCCACGCAAAGCCTTCCCCATTGCCCCGGAGCAATCAAAGTTCTCCGTCACGGATATGACCTCCACCCCGTGCTCCCCCAATTCCTCAAGCATCAGTACAAAGTCTCGGAATCGCCGTGCTAAGCGGTCGAGCTTAAATACAACCACACAGTCGAACTTTCTGCGTCGCGCCGCTATCAGCATCTCCTGTAAGGCGGGGCGCTCTGTGCTGCCTCCGCTCACACCGGCATCGCAATAGGTTCGACAATATTCCCATCCCACCGCACGCCGCTGCTCAATAAAACGCTTGCAAATATCTTCTTGCGACTCCAGACTGTTGTATTCGATATCGAGCCTTATGCGTACCGATTTACGATTATAGATGACGCAGCGTTTCATTTAGCATCTCCTTTCTGTTGTTCTCCCCTGGTATGTACACCAAAAAACTTGGTACAGCTAACGTGATACCCGGCTATGTGCGTAGCAACTGCCGACAGTGAGGCAAACCTCATCCCTCGATATTCGTATCCCCACTCACAGCAATGCACCTCGTGCATCTCTCCGCGAAAGCGTTTGCGTATACTATGCTGCGCTACAAGATGCCGGGCTTCTCTTTCTTTGTATCGCCATGGCCGTACTTTCAACAGCGTATCGTCCATGATTTCTTCGGCTCGCTTCCGGGCTCGTTCCGTTATGCCTCCGCTTACCAGTGTATTGATGCGCCATTCCAAGCGTCGCCTTAAAAATGGGGCATTCCAACTATAGCAGTAATCCCCAAACAGCTCCGCCCACAGTGCCCGCAATTCGCGTGTCTTCATGACGTGCAGCTGTTGTATCTTCTTATCAGCTTCTGCACGCGTCCATTTGTGTTTTTGTTTCGTATTCATGTCGTGTTACAGCTTTTTTTGCTGTAACTCCATTTTTATCGCAATTATTACTTCACCTCAAGTTACTTATTTATCTTATCCCTCATTTATCCGTTTATCCCTTTGCTCATTCTCTCCCTCGCATTAATATCCCGACTTTGCACGCCGCAAAGGATAACGATTATCCCTCTTAATTCGTTCATCTTTGTACGACTTACAACGCAAACTCATAAACCTTTGGTCGAGAGTTGCGTTCACAGTAGTGCTATTATGGGAGCGGTCGCAACCAAGACAAAATGGTAACGACCGCTCCTTTTTTGTGCCTGGATTTAAGCGACTTATAAAATCGCGACTCATAACGAAAAACGAACTTTCCAAGCAGATTTTGCATCCATTTTGCCCCCG
>JAFQEF010000074.1 GCA_017399165.1 Akkermansia sp. | reverse complement strand
CCCCCCCCCCCCCCGACAGATGGGTATAGCGCAGGGCGTAAGCCCGGAGTGGAGCGTGGCTCGGGGTTAATACCCCTCGTGGGGGGATTGTGTCGGCCTCCTCGCATTGCTCGTCGGGCTTTATATTGTTTTTTTTGATGGTCAGCAGGGGTCGCGCGCGCACTGCGTGCACGCTTGCCCACCTGCCTATGTTATTTCGCCCCACAAGGGGGCTATCAAATTCGGCGGGCATTCGCCCGCGGGTACGATATATTTTTATTTCGCCCCTAGCGGGGCGAAGTGAGATTGCGGCTGCGCCGCAGTGAGATTTGAGCGGTAGCTCAAGTGAGATTGTTGCGCCGAGGCGCAACAGTGAGATTGAGCCTGCTGCGCAGGCTCAGTGGGGGTGGAGGGGAGATCAAGAGCCGGTTTTGAGGTATAGGAGAGCAGAGGACCACAGGGCGTTGGCTGCATTTTCATCCTCCTTGCACAGCTCAATGGCTTTTTTCTCAACATCTCCCGGGTTGGTGAGGGCATCTGCTTGGGCAAGACAGTCCTTCCATGTATCCAAGAAATCCGTGGGCTGCGTGCAGGCGACGGCAATAATGGTATCTGTGCCGAAGGGTGGTTCTACGTAGAGCTCGTAGGGGGAGTTTGCGCCGGAGGGCGGGAATTGCGTCTCCTGTATGGCGGGCAGCTTGTTGTCTGCACCGCCAACGCCCGGTACCAGCATTACGGCGTTGCCGGTGCTGTCGTACTGAATCAGGAACACGTGGCAGGATTCTTCTGCGATGAGGCTGAATCGGAGCAGGTCTCCCTCCTCCAGTGTTTCCGTGGTGTTGAGCAGGCGGAGGCTCAGGTCAAAATCGTTGGGTAAACCGAGGGCGTCTGCAGGGGTGGAGGCGGCGCGGAGAACTTTGACCCCGTTGGTGCTGCGGCGGCGCTTAAGCTCTTTGGGGGCTGCAACGGTGGTTTCTGTATTCAACTTGCCCGCAGCGGTGTAAAACGGGCGCGGTGTGGGCCGCTTGACCAAGGGTTTGCGGGGCGGCGGTGCAACAAATTTGCGGCGCGGTTTTGCCGGTGGCGGGGGCGTGTTGGCAATGGGGGCTTCTGTTTGGGGAACCGGTGCAGGTTGTGGCTCTTCCTCCGGCTCGGGGGTAAGCTCAACCACAGGCTCGGAGGTAAGCTCAACCACAGGCTCGGGTTCAAGCTCAATGGGTTGAGGGGTGGGGAACTCTGCGGGGGCGGGCGGCTCTACAGGTTGTCTGGCGGGGGACTCTTCCTCGTAAGCAGGGGCGGGCTGCTCGTATGCGGTGGGCTCTTCCTCGTAAACAGGGGTGGGTTCCTCGTATGCGGTGGCAGGCTCTTCCACGTAAGCAGGGGCGGGCTGCTCGTATGCGGTGGCAGGCTCTTCTTCGTAAACAGGGGCGGGCTGCTCGTATACGGCGGCAGGTTCTTCTTCGTAAACAGGGGTGGGCTGCTCGTATACGGCGGGCTCCTGATAATCCTCTGCGGGGGCATCAGCTGTGTATTCCAGCATGAGTTTGCAGTTGCCGGCGCGGTATTGTTTGCCGGGCAGCATGAGGATTTCCTGCACGCGGGCATCGTCTTCAAAGATACCGTTGCTGGAGTTATTGTCGGTAAGCAGGGCACAGCCCTCGCCCACTGTAAGAATGCAGTGCACGCGTGAGAGGTGAATTTCCTCCGGCAGGGCGATTTCACAATCCGTGGAGCGACCGATGCGGTAAACGCTCCCCGGGGTGGGCTCTAAGGGGAAAGAGGAGCAAATGTTATCGCTGTTGATGATGGTGAGAGAAAGCATGGTATCAGAAGTCGATGGTAATTCCTTTTTCTTGAGCCTGCTCTTGCAGCACATTGAGGAGCTTGTCGCCGAGATCTCCGGAGGCTTTTTGAGCTTTGTAGAGCTCTAAGAGTCGGGTGCGGCGCTCTGCCTCTTGACTTAAGAAGTCAATGATTTCTTCCTCGCTTTTGCCGCGCATGCTGATGGGTAAGTTACCGGGGCCGCCCAGCATATCTATGGAGAATTCACCCTGAGGCGCACAGCGGTAAAGCTCAATGGCATCCCAATCGTAGCCTTGCAAGATACGGCGTTTGTTGTCGCGGAGCCATTTACTGAGCTGTTTGGGGTTGCCTTTGGGTGGAGACTCAGCCTTGTTGAGCATGTCTATATATTTGCGCTGCACGGCAGGGGCGCCAATGGGCAGGGGCTTGCAATTGTGCAGGGCTTGCAGGGTTTGGTGAATTTCATCCTCAGATACCTCTCTGCCGCCGTCTTGCTGGATATCGAGGGTAAGGCCAACACCATGGCCCAAGGCTGCGGCTTCTTCCCACTCTGTATCCGGCGGGCCGCAGTGAATAGTGTTAACGATGATGTGTTGGGCCGTGGCCTCTGCAATGGCGTTTTGGTAATTAATAGGGCCTTGGTCAAAGGGCTCGTTACCGGCAATGAAGATGACTTTGAGCATGTCATCGCGGTCTCGGCGGTTCCACTCAAAGTTGTGCACGGCAAAGGCAATGGCCTCTCCGCAGTTTTCCAGGGCACCGTCGCAGGCTACTTTTTCTAGACGAGAGCGTATTTTTTTTACCTGCGTGGTAAAGGGGCTCAGTTTCATGGGGGCGCCGTTTTGGGCACCTTGCCCGTATACCACGATACCTACGTTCACCTTTGTTTTCTTGCCGTTGAGCTTGGCATTGCTCAGCGCGGTAAGCACCTTTTCCATGGACTCCGATGCTGCGGTGAACAGGGTTTGCATACTGCCCGAGGCATCCAGCAGGAGCACCACCTGAATATCATCGTTGTAGCCGGAGCGTTTGCCACCATCGCCACCGCCGCCATCTCCATCGCTTTCTCCTTCCCCCATGCTGATGCCGTCGCCAAAGCCGTCTCCCAGCCCCATATCCCCAAAGCCTATGCCCGCCAAGCCGTCCTCGCCATCCAACCCGGCGCTCATGTCATCAAAAGAGGTGGGTAAACTGACCACATAGGGGGAGGTGTCCGACAAAATGACTGCGGAAGGTGCGGCTGCGTTGGCAGAGGATTCCGCAGCTGTGGATTCCGTGTATTTCTTGCGGCTGGTTTCTTCCGTTTTTTTAACCGGTGGGGTATAGGTAACAAAGGAGCTGCTCCCCGGGGCCTCTGTGTATATCTTCATGACATACAGAACCAAGGCACTGATGAGGATGCTGATGAGTGCCAAGCCCAAGGCAATGGAAAGCATGCGCCTGATGAGGCTTGCTACCTTGATTTTGACGGTGTTAGTTGCTCTTACATGAATGGCCATGGGGCAGGGATCTTTCTTGTTTACGGTTGCAGGCCGGCAGCTTTCAGGGCTTCTGTTGCGGCTTTATCTTGAGCCAGTTTAGCATAATAGTGGGCATTGTGGCCATCCTTATCTTTAGCTTGCAGCAGCTCGGGGCTGATGCCTTTGAGGGCCTCTGCCAGGGTTTCGGCATCCCCGCTCAGGGCGGCATGCATCAGCACGGTTTCTCCACGGGTGTTCTTTTGCGCCGGGTTGGCCCCCAGTTTTACCAGCTCGCGGTAGAGCTCGGCATCCCCCTTGCGGGCAGCCTCGTGCAGGGGCAAGTTGCCCTCCGGGTCCTCTACAGATATGAGTTTAATGTTTTGAGTAGCCACTTTTTTGGCGCTCTCTGTGGCGGCCAAGCGCATGGCCATGCAAAAGTAGGAGGTGCCATCCGGCGTGTGGAGCTTTTTGAGAGTTTGCGCATGGGTGAGCCAGGCTGCCAAGCAGTCTGCATGCTCTGCACTTTGCAGGTGGCGGAACATGGTGGAGCCGTCGGAGAAGGTGAGTTCCGTCTCTTTAAGTGCCCCCAGCAGGGTATCTACAGCATTGGCATTTTTGGCGGCTACAGCTAATTCTATGAGGGTGGAGCCGTTAGCCATACGGTTGCCGGCATGCGCCCCGTGCATGATGAGGCGGTCGAACACGGAGTTTTGGTTGCTCAATATGGCCAATGCCAGTGGTGGTTGCCCGGCCACGGGCCAGTCTGCATTGGCACCGCAATCTAGCAGGTTTTGAATTTCATCCAGGTTAAAGGTGGAAATGGCTTGTTCCCAGCGCGGTTTGAGTAAATCGCTTATGGCGGTGCCGCCTCCCTGCTGCTCGTAGTCCATGGCAATTTTGTTGTCCTTGTCGTACAGCATCAAATCGGGGTTGTCTCTGAGCACCAGCTCTGTAGCGGTGTTATTGCCGAGCGCTGCCACCAGCATGATAAGGGTGCGTCCTTTCTCGTCTCTCAGGTTGATTTTACCGCTTTTTTTGACCTTGGGGGCTAATTGACGGATGGCTGATTTCAGCTCATTGCAGCGGCGTTTTTCGGCATCAATATCTTTTTTGAGGGCTCGGGCGTAGTCCTTTTGGTCGTCTGCATTCTTTACCTCCTCGTGCTCGCGCTCCATTTCGGCTAATTTGGTGCTGCCGTGCTCCGTCAGTTTGAGGAGGGTTTTGTCATCGAGTGCCTGCGTACTCAAAGCCGCGCAGACCATAAGCCAAGTCAATAGGTTTCTGTTAAAACGAGAGAGGTGCATGAGGAATATGCTCTATACTACCAATTTTCATGTTATACTGCAAGCTCAGAGTGCATGCGCGTGCCCTTTTTTCTTGATGTGTGCGTGTGTTATGTTATTATTGGGGCTATGAGATACCTTTGGAGCATATTGAGCATGTTGTGTATGGGGTTGTCATCTTGCTTGGTCTGTACCTCCGATGCACTGGTGCGCAGTTGCCGTTATTTGCCGAGAGAGACGGAGGAGATGCAGCCGCAAATCTACCGCCTTGGGGAGCAATACTATTTGAGGGTTAATGTGCGCTATGTATGCAGTGCAGATAAAGTGTTGGTGGCGGGTATGATTGCGGTGCCGGATGCTGAGGTGCACTTGCCCATAAGCTACCATGATGCGTGGGAGCCCGAGACGGTGTATGCTCTTATGGATGCCGATGCCGTGAAACGCTACCTTGGGGTAAAAGTGAGTGAGCCGGCAAAAGACACGCCCCTCTTTATTAAGGCAGAGGATTGGGATGCCGCCGCAGCAACTGCCTGCACCCCCATACGTCCCCTCAGCAAGAAAATTGAGGTGCACTCCACTCGCTTTACGAATATGGAGGGCTGCAATTACCGCCCGGGTTCGGGGTGTTTGGTGCTGTGGTTACCACCTGCTTACGGGTGGGATGCCTGGTATAAACGCCCCTTGGCCTTGGTGCTGTTGTTGGGGGTGGATGTGCCGGGGTCTGTTGTATGCACGGCCGGTGGGCTGGCGGTGGGAAGTGTGGCGGCTCTTATCACTGCCCCGGCTCAGCAACAGCAAAATGCGCCTGTTGAACCGCCTGCCCCTGAAGAAGCTGAAGAATGATGAAGAGACTCCAATACTTGTCAATACTGTTGAGTGTAGGGCTTGCCTCCTGCATTGTGGAGACATCTGTTCCCATGGCTCGGAGCTGTGTTTTATATGCCAAGGCGAGCCCTCTGGCGGAACAGCCCCGGTTTTACCGTTTGGGGGAGCAGTACTATGTGCGGGTGGAGGTGCGCTACGGTTGCCATTCGGAGGATGTGTGTATTGCTGAGGCTGATCACTGGCGCTTTACGCTTCCCATCGGGTATCATACCGAACGCGAGCCTCAAATAGTGTATGTGTTGTTAACCCCCGATGCAGTGAAACATTATTTGGGGAAGGTGGCGCCGGAGCCTTCGGCGGACACGCCCGGATGTATTCAGGCAGACGAATGGGATGAAGCAGCCGCTGTGGTATGTGTGCCGCGCCGGAAGATAGCGACAGAAAATATCAGATTCGGCGGGTGCTCGGCAGGCCGTGAGCATGCTGAATATGAGGCAAGTTGGGATGCTTTGTGCATCTTTTTGCCAAAGACTTACAGCCGGCATGCCTTGTACAGGTTTCCGCTGGCGGCGGTAATGGCGCTGGGTATAGATATTCCCTGTACCTTAGTGATTAACTCGGGAATGGTGGTGGCAGGAATTGCCGTGATGCCGTTCCGACAACAGTCTAAGACAACAGAGAAGGAGGCTACGCCTGAAACTAATTAAGCAATAATATCTTGAAAATGAAAACAAAATTATGTTGTTTATGGATGTGTCTTATGGCAGGGGTGATGGCCTCTTGTTGCCATACTGAGTTTTCTCAGTCTCTTCTTAAGACTTGCGAGTATTGGCCCGAGTGGAAAGAAGAGCTGCCCCTTACCGTTTACCGTAAGGGCGAGCAGTATTACTTGTGTTGCGATGTCGTTTACAAGTGCGAGCATGACAAAGTGCGTTGCGCGAGTATAATTGACCCTCCGGATAATGTGTTGCATACCGAAATCCCCGTCAATGTTAAACGTAAACGGGTAGAGAAGCGGTATTATTGCCTGATGGGGGCGGAGGCTGTGCAGAAATTGCTGGGGGTGAAGCCACTGCCTGCACCCGGCGATTGCCCCATTTGTATTCCCGCAGATGAGTGGGATGCTGCGGATGCCGTGCCGGTGACGGTAAAACTCTCGCCTAAAAAAGCATGGTTGTGGGACGGTGATGATGTTTGCCAATACAATAAATGGAATAGGAGTAAACCTTATGAGGTTTATGTTCCGGAATACACGCCGTGGGATTATTGGATAAAGGCACCCCTGAGCGCAGTGCTGCTGGTGGCAGTGGATGTGCCGTGTACCATTGTGTGGAATGTCGGCGTGGCTATCTATGCCACTATACCCGCTGAGTTCTAATAAAGGAGAACGGTGCGACTCGTGGGAACAATTAGAGGCTTTGGCCTCTATGTTGACAGATAAATTGGTAGTTGCGTGGTAAATGGTATCGGAGTGTTGGACTTTAGTCCAACATTTATTATCAAAGCGCAGCTCCAATAAAAGGTGGGACAGAAGCTCCACTCTACGATATAGACAAAGATTGCCATTGTACTAACTGTCCCCACGCGTAACGGTGCGGAGAAATTTCGGGAGGGCGCTGATACGCGGGGTTGACATTACTTACCTGCTGCGCTACAATGCAGGGCGTGCATTACGATTCCGTTATTCAACTCAAAAACGCTGCTGCCGAGGGTGAGACCCAAGGCGATGTCTTTGTGCAGCTTACACAAAAGCTTACTCGCACCACCAAAACGGGTAAACCCTATTTGGAGCTGACATTTGCCGATGCTGCGGACAGCATGGTGATTAAAGTGTGGGATAACGCTCCGTGGAACCCCGCTTGCCGTGCCATGCAGGAGGGTGCCTTTGTGGCGGTAACTGCCAACTGGACCAGCAACCAGTATGGTATGGATGCGGCGGATGTGGATTACCGCCCGCTTACCCCGACTGAGGAGGAAGTGCTGCTGAGTGGCGGTACCGCGCTGCGCGCTGCGCAAGAGCAGGCTTGGCAGGAGATTTTGAACTTTATAGCCTCAATGAAAGACCCGCGCATCGTTGCTTTGTGTAAGGCGCTGACGGAGGCTCACGAGGCGCGATTCCGCCGAGCTGCGGCGGCGCGAGGCATGCACCATGCCCGCCGTGGCGGCTTGGTGGAGCACACGGCAGGGGTGATGCGCGTGGCGGATTCCATTTGCCAAGCCTACCCCCACATTAACCGCGATTTGGTGTTGGCAGGGGCGCTTTTCCACGATTGTGGCAAGATGTGGGAGACCGGCTGTGCCGAGCAGGGCTTTGCCGTGGAATACTCCGACATGGGTGAGCTGCTGGGGCATATCTCGGTGAGTATAGAGGTGGTCAATAAACTTTGGCAGGGTATTTGTACTGTTGAGCAACGCGCTGAGTGGAAAACGCTGACACCTGCTACAGAACAAGTTCGCCTGCACTTGCTGCACCTCATTGCCTCTCACCACGGTGTGCTGGAGTACGGCTCGCCCGTGGTGCCCAAAACGCCCGAGGCTATGGTGCTGCACCATGCGGATAATATTGATGCCAAGCTGGAAATGTTCCGTGCCACCTACGAAACCTCGGAGGCACTTACCCCGAGCATCAGCCGCCGCAAATTCGGGCTGGAGGGCAACGCTGTGCGCCCTTTGGCGGTCTTTAACGGAGAGGGGGCGGAGTGATGGAGGCCTTGCTCAGCTTGTCGGTGGTGTGTGGCTTGTTGGTGCTCTCTCAGCTCAGCCCGGGGCCGGATGTATTCTTTGTGTTTCGCACGGCCTTGGCACAGGGGTTCCGCGCCGGGGTGGCCGTGGGGGCGGGTATCAGCCTGGGCTTTTTTATACAAGCAGCCGTGGCTTGCACCGCCGGGGCGTGGGTGATGCAACAAAGCTGGAGCACTTACATGCTGTGGGCAGCTGCAGCTTGGTTACTGTACCTGGCCTGGAAGATTTTTCCCAAACATTGGCAGGCTGCAGAGCTTGATTTGCAGCAAAAAGAGCAGGGGGCAAGCTGCCGCACCCTGTTGTGGCAGGGCTTTTTGTGCAATATACTCAACCCCAAGTGTATGTTATTTATTTTAACCCTCAGCGCCGGGCCCTTGCAGGCACATGCCGCTATGCCGTGGTATGCCCCGGTGTTGATGCTGGCATTGACCCTGAGCGGTTTGCTGGGCTGGGTATTATGGAGTGCGCTGTTACAATGGCAGCCCGTGCAGGGGGCATACCGCCGCCATACCACGTTGATAGATGCCGTTTTCTCTGTCTTGCTGGCTGTGTTCGCCGTGCTCTTGCTGTGGCGATAATGAAAAAATAGCCTCATAATGCGGATTGGTGCTTGCTTTTTTGGGCAGAATGCGGTAGAGTAAGGGGCGCAAAGACGTTATTGCACTTATGAACGATATTATCACGACAGCATGCAAATTCGTCACGTCCTCTATCGGTCGCAAGATTCTTGTGGCTCTTACAGGTTCGTGTCTCCTCCTCTTCCTGGTGGGGCACCTTGCCGGTAACATGACCATTTTCGGTGGCAATGTTGCTGAGGGTGAAACCTCCTGGATTAACTACTACGCAACAGGTTTGCACTCAATGCCCGCCTGGCTCCTGTGGTCCATTCGTTTGGGCTTGCTGGCCGTGGCTCTTGTTCACATTGTGCTTACCTTGGTGCTCAAGTATGAGAACTACAATGCCCGCACCCACTACCAGAAGGAGGGTACCCTCAAGGCCACCCTTTCCTCCCGTACCATGGTGATTACCGGTATCATGATTCTCTGCTTTGCCGTATTCCACCTTTGGCAGCTTACTTTCAACGGTGATCCGCATGATTGCTACAACCACATCATTGCCGCATTCCAGGATCCCCTGTGCTCCATCTTCTACATTGTAGCCATTTGCTGCCTCTTCATGCACGTGCGCCACGGCTTGCAGTCCGTTCTGCAAACCTTCGGCCTTGCTACCCGCAAGGTGCGTCCGCTCTACAACATCGTAGCCGTTCTCTTCGGTTTGGTTGTTTGCGGTGGCTTCATCGCCATCCCCGTGTGTGTGATGCTGGGCATTCTTAAATAAACCTTTACTTAATAAGCTCTGATTATGAACGAAATCAAGTTTCCCGTAAGCGACTACATGCCGGATTCCTGCATCCCGGATGGCCCCATTGCCGAGAAGTGGACCAAGTACAAGCGCGAGGCCAAGCTCATTAACCCCAACAACCGCCGTAAGTACACCGTACTTATCGTAGGCTCCGGTCTGGCCGGTGGCTCTGCCGCTGCCACACTTGCCGAGTTGGGCTACAATGTGAAGTGCTTCTGCTACCAGGACAGCCCCCGCCGTGCACACTCCATTGCTGCACAGGGTGGTGTGAACGCTGCTCACAACTACCAGAACGACGGTGACTCCGTATACCGCCTGTTCTACGATACCGTTAAGGGTGGCGACTTCCGTGCCCGTGAGGCCAACGTATACCGCCTTGCCGAGGTATCCTGCAACATCATCAACCAGTGCGTGGCTCAGGGCGTTCCCTTCGGCCGCGAATACGGTGGTTTGCTCGACAACCGCTCCTTCGGTGGCTCTCAGCTCAAGCGTACCTTCTACAGCCGTGGTCAGACCGGCCAGCAGCTCTTGCTCGGCTGCTACCAGGCCATGGAGAAGGAGATTGGTAAGGGGCACATTGAGATGCACCCCCGTACTGAAATGATGGATCTAGTAGTGGTAGACGGCCACGCCAAGGGTATTGTAGTGCGCGATATGGTGACCGGCGAGATCAAGAGCTATGCCGGTGATACCGTGCTGCTTGCTACCGGTGGTTATGGACGCGTATTCTTCTTGTCCACCAACGCAATGGGCTGCAACGTAGGTGCTGCCTGCGCCTGCTGGAAGAAGGGTGCCTACTTTGCCAACCCCTGCTTCACCCAGATTCACCCCACCTGCATTCCCGTTAAGGGCGACTACCAGAGCAAGCTCACCCTCATGTCTGAGTCTCTGCGTAACGATGGCCGCATTTGGGTACCCAAGAGCCGTGAGGTGGCTGCCAAGATTCGCAAGGGCGAGATGAAGCCCTCCGACGTGGCTGAGAACGACCGCGACTACTACCTGGAGCGCAAGTACCCCTCCTTCGGTAACTTGGCCCCGCGTGATATTTCCTCCCGTGCCGCTAAGGAAGCCTGCGACGACGAGCGCGGCGTAGCCAACACCGGCCGCGGTGTGTTCCTTGACTTCAAGGATGCCATCAACCGCATGGGCAAGGAGTGGATTGACGGCCAGTACGGCAACCTCTTCGAGATGTACGAGGAGATTACCGACGTTGACCCGCACGAGCAGCCCATGATGATTTACCCCGCCTCTCACTACACCATGGGTGGCCTTTGGGTAGACTACAACCTGATGTCTTCCATCCCCGGTCTGCACGTGCTCGGTGAGGCTAACTTCTCTGACCACGGCGCTAACCGCTTGGGTGCTTCCGCCCTCATGCAGGGCTTGTCCGACGGCTACTTCGTCATCCCCGCCACGCTGCCTACCTACCTCACCACGCAGAAGCCCGGCAGCATCACCACCGCTGCCCCCGAGTTCAAGGAGGCTGAGGATGAAGTGAAGGCTCGCATTCAGAAGATGATGGACGTGAAGGGCACCAAGACCCCCGACGAAATTCA
This sequence comes from Akkermansia sp., assembly GCA_017399165.1. Lineage (GTDB taxonomy): Bacteria > Verrucomicrobiota > Verrucomicrobiia > Verrucomicrobiales > Akkermansiaceae > Akkermansia. Next base: position 31,030 of record JAFQEF010000074.1, on the reverse strand, counting down.
CCGCGAGCTCGGTAAGCTTGTGTGGGACGACGTAGGCATGGGCCGCACCAAGGAGTCCTTGCTGCACGCTATCGAGAAGATTCCCGCCATCCGTGAGGAGTTCTGGACCAACGTACGCGTGGTCGGCAGCACGGAGGGTATGAACCAGGAGCTGGAGAAGGCTTGGCGCGTTGCTGCCTTCCTTGACTTTGCAGAGGTGCTCTGCTACGACGCCCTCAACCGTGAGGAGTCCTGCGGTGCTCACTTCCGCCTTGAGCACCAGCTGGCAGACGGTGAAGCCAAGCGCGATGACGCTAACTTTGCCTACGTTGCCTGCTGGGAGTACAAGGGCACGGGCGAGCTGCCGGTTCTGCACAAAGAGCCGCTCACCTTCGACACCGTACATCTGGCCATCCGTTCCTACAAGTAAAGACACGTTCCAAACTCTAACTTTTCATACACTATTATGGCAAATCTTAATCTTACGCTCAAGGTTTGGCGCCAGGAGTCCCCTGAGGCACAAGGCCGTATCGAGACCTACAAGGCGAAGAACATTCCGGATGAAGCTTCCTTCCTTGAGATGCTTGACATCGTCAACGAAGAGCTCGTTCATGAGGGCAAAGAGCCCATCCACTTTGACCACGACTGCCGTGAAGGCATTTGCGGTATGTGCTCCCTCACCATCAACGGCGTACCCCACGGCGGCAAAAAGGTAACAACCTGCCAGCTGCACATGCGCCAGTTCAAGGATGGTGACACCATCTGGATTGAGCCCTTCCGCGCTGCTGCTTTCCCGCTGCTGCGTGACTTGGTGGTAGACCGTACGGCTCTGGACAACATCATCGCCGCAGGCGGCTTTGTCGACGTGCGCACGGGTGCTGCCCCCAACGCCAACAACATGCCCATCCGCAAAAAGACCTCTGATGCCGCTTTCGACGCCGCTGCTTGCATCGGTTGTGGTGCCTGCGTGGCCAGCTGCAAAAACAGCGCCGCCATGCTCTTCACCTCTGCCAAGGCTGCTCACCTCAATCTGCTGCCCCAGGGTCACCCCGAGAAGAACAAGCGTGTTCTTGCCATGGTGCGCCAGATGGACGCCCTCGGCTTCGGCAACTGCACCAACCTCTACGAGTGCGAGGCCGCTTGCCCCAAGGGTATCAGCGTAGACAACATCGCCAAGCTCAACCGCGACTACATGATCGCTTGCGCTTCCGAGGCTTTCGGTGTCTTCTCCTGATAGCGTCTCACTGCTTCAATATCGCCACCGGGATTGGTAATCTGCCATCCCGGTGGCTTTTTGCTTGATAAATAAGGCCCCTGCGGTTATAATGCTGTGCAGCATATATGATGAAGTTTTACATTGTCACGCCCGCGTATAATGCCTTGCACTGGTTGCAGGGCTGTGTGCGTTCCATAGCGGACCAAGTTTGCGATGGTATAGAGGTGCACCACCACGTGCAGGATGGTGCATCTACAGATGGTACGCCTGCTTGGTTAGAGGCGTGGCAACAACAACATGCTGATACCCCAGGCTACAAATTGACCTTTGAAAGCGTGCCGGATGCCGGCTTGTATGATGCCATCAACATCGCTTGGAAGAAAATGCCTGATGATGCGGATATTACCGCTCATCTCAATAGCGATGAACAGTATCTTCCCGGGGCATTGGCCGCCGTGGCGGCAGAGATGACGAATAGGCCAGATATTGATATGGCTATTGCTTCTTACATGGTGTTAGATAAGAATTGTCGGTATATATGTCACCGCAGACCACCGTTTCCCCTCAGAACGATAAGTCGCGTTATATGTCAGATTATTACTTGTTCGTGTTTTCACCGAGCGGATGTTTTTAGACAAAAAAAGGTTTTTTTTGATGCATCGTACAAGTCGTTGGCTGATGTTGTATTTTTTTATGATATGTTGCTTACTTCCCCGAAAATACTGCGTATGCCGGAAATTTTTGCCAGCCTTTTTGTGCTTACGGGGAGTAATGTGTCATGGTCAGATGAAACGAAAAAAGATAAGACTCGATTGTATGACACATTGCCTGCTTATTTAACGTCCATGTGTCCTTTGTTTGTAAAGTGGAATAACATAACACTGTTGCTATCTGATTTTATGAATAAATCACCGCGTGAAATTTCTCTATATTTACCCGGAGAGCACCAACGTAGTGTGAAGGCAATTAAGACCCCCAGAGCTCGTTGGGGATGCCGAGTTACTGGAGAAGAATAGTATATCGCATCAATCCTACATTCCCGAAAAAGCTACACTATATTTCATAAAAATTCGAAATAAGAATCAATTGCGCAAATTGCCCATTGGTGACAATTTTATACCCAGCACTATAATTGAAGCCATTTTGATTTCTGTAGCAGCCTCAATTTACACGATTGCAATTTTTCGTCATAGTGACAGCACGGAAATGTACGATCAATGCCTTTTTTTCATTCTCGAATTGAGCCATTTAAGGATATTTACGCCTACTTGATGCAAAACCAAGGGTATGCTTTGGTTAGCATTCACAATAACAGAATTTTTAAATTGAGATTGATAATTGGTCAATGTATTCAATTGGTTCCGAATTTCCTGTTCTGTTATTTCTTTTTTGCGAGCATGTATGATCGGTGCATCTCCTATTAAAAGGAATGTTATGTCCGGTTGAGGGATGAATAATTGAAAGAACTTTATTACGGTGTCATTGACATTTAAACGGTAACGAAGTTTGTCTACGTAAAAATCATAATAGTACCTGTCAAATACCACCAAATGTCCCTGAGCTGCTTGCCAGTATATTTTAAACCAGTATCCCAAAATGTAATCAAGAGTGTAGAATGCCAATTTACCCAGTGATATTAGTTTATTATGTGGTGACAAAGTGTGCGGGGCTACACTGTTTATAAGATTTCCATCGGCATCAAGTCTTTTTTCTGATTTTATAAATCCCGGACGCCAATGATAATAGTTGATGGTTGTATCAGAAAAAGTATTGCCGATTACTGAGCTTAAACCATTGAATATAGTTGTTTTACCAGTGCCATCAGGCCCTAAAAAAGCTACAACCATTCCAGGCCTCTTTCGGGCCTTTGAAAAAAGATATTTCATATAGGTAAAGTGCTTTCGTTTTGTCTTTTTGCGTACGCATTTACGAATTTGATTGCACTTATTATCAATAATATCCCATTCACCCTTTACTGCGTATTCGAAGATTTGATTTGCAAGTTCGAGGGAAAGAAAATACTCCATTAGTTCTACAACCCGTTTTTTATTTCCGTTGAATGTTTCAGATATTTTAGGTTTGTATTTGTCTTTCACTTTTCCATTATAGAGAAGTCGAACAAAGAGGTTACAAACGGCTTCAACCTCTGGTTCCATGCTGTGGTAAATGGATTTTTTATTAATATTTTCTAACAATATATAGTTGGGTAATATTTCGTACCCTTTCCATGCAAAAACAGGAAAAATGTCAATATGAACAATAAATATTTTATTCTCTTTTTCAGAAATATAATAATAATTATAACATTTAATATTGTAGTTATCAGATGATAATCCGGTTTGCAAATGCGCATTCCAGTTTTTTTGTTCTGCTAGGTTGTATAAAATATTCTCTGCTAGTTTGAGTTGTGTATCTCGTATTACCAAATCAACATCGTGGGCATCCCCTTGTTCAACCTCCTCGGCATTTCTCATGATACAATAGTCGATGCCATGTTGAATCAAATGGTTGAAATATGACTCTATGAAAAGAACATCCGGTGTGGGCGCATTCATGAAATTAAGCTGTTGAGTTAAAAGATGAGTTCCTTGGTTGTTTTTGTAAATTCGTTATATATTTCTTGTTTATTTATCTTTAATGTCTTATCGAACTGGAAAATTTGTTCGCAAGCTTTGTTAAATGCTGTATCAAAATCTGAATGCTTAAGAGCAATTTCCGTCATCATGATGAAATAGACTGCATCATAACCAACTGGGCGCATTCCGCAATGTTCCCAATCAAATATAGTATAACCATCAGCGTTTTTGCGTATATTCCAAGGGGCAAAGTCACCATGTGTGAACTCTTTTTTTGAATCTTTTGTTATGGATGATGTTTGGGCTATTTCTCTTGTTATCTGAAACAGTTCTTTCGTGAATCGTGATTGAATAGGGGCTGCCTGTATTTCTTTCGTGATTAAGATATTAAAAGGGCTTTCTTCCGAAATGAGTGATGATGAAATGTAGGTTGGGAGGTTAAGATTTGTATATGTATGCCTTTCGCGTAAAAATTTTATTTCCCTTTGCATCTGATCTAGGGATGAAGCATTGCCTACTTTGATAAATGTGCAGGGTGAGTTATTTTGACTGTAACATTGAATGACAATTTTTTGCACATCATCGTATGTGCCGACAAAAATATTCCATAGATTGTTTTCCGGAATATATTGAGCAATTTGGCTGTTTAATTCTATTTTCGCAAAGTATCCTATTTTAAAAAGAGCCAATGTTTTATACCGTATGAATGGTATTGAGCGAAGTAGAATGGCTAGTTTATAATTGTAGACCGCCGAATTAGAGCGTATCCTTATTAATCCATCTGATAAATTAATGATAAATTTAATTTTATTATGGTTGCAAAGGACAAAGTGAGTAGCTTGTGCCGCTGAACATTTATGAATTGAGATAGCCTCTTGTACGATTCCGGACCCTAGTAAAACATTTTTTTTCACGGTATGGTATTATTTGCTATGTGTTGTTTTGAGAACAATCGTGGCTGTTTGAGAGGTTTCTGCTTAGATTTGCATTCTTATATACCTCATTCAAAATATCCATTTTAGCTTCCCATGTAAAATCTAAACTTCGTTTTAGAGCACCCTGTGCTAAGCGATATCTGAGGATTTCATCCTCTGCAAGTTTGTCTAAATGAAACGCTATGTCTTCGCTGATTTGTTTGCGTGATTGAATTGGGATTTTGACGCCGCATGTATCATTTACGACGGAGGCAAACCCGCAATGGTCAAGCGCAATCAAAGGTAACCCGCATTGCAGAGCTTCCAAACTGACGGTTGGGGTGCCGCCTTCCTTTAGACTTGTAATGCAGAACACGTGGCAGGCCGACATGAGTGTTCTGATGTCATCGTGTTTAACATAGCCCCTGAAATTTACTTTGTCGGAAATTTTAAGCTTTTTTGCATGTTTAGTCCAGGTTTTAAGTTCTCGCCCTTTACCCATTACCTCTAGTTGCATATCATTTTTGCAGAGGGCTATAGCATCAAGTAATAATTCTAAGGCTTTGAGTGATATTAGTTCTCCAGCCCAGCATATTCGTAATGGCGTTTTGGGATGATGTGTTGAAAGTTCCTGCTGTGAGATTATATTCGAGCTGATTCCCACTTCTCTCATAATACGCGGTGTACAATGCCATCTTTTTTGCACTGTGTCGACAGCCTCGGGGTCGGAGACAAAAATTGTGTGAGCGTGAGTTGCGGCTTTGCGTGGTAGCATACTGAATCTTTTTTGATACGCGTTTATAATATTGCGCATTGAAAAATATAATATATCTCTTAATTTCATGCCCTTTAGCAGGCACCATTTAGTTTGGCAGAATCCGCCTAATGGTCCCCATATAAAGGGTTTATCGAGCTTCCACAGGTATCCGGGTTCTCTGTAACCAATTAATGTAATTTGGTGTATAAGATCAAAATCTTCTTGTTTATCAAGTTTTTTTGCTATGTTATATGCTTTTTTTTGCCAGTATCTGTAACACCAGTAATAACTTGGTGGCCAAATCTTTCTCAAAAATTTGTTTCTGTAACGCTTGATAAAATGAAAAGTTACATTTTTTAACTCTTCTGGATGCTCTTTTTTATAACGAAGAATATCATCTTTACATTCATCGCTTTCTACTAAAACATGAAGATTATGATATTTAGCAAGATGGTAAACAAATTTCCATCCAGTCCCAGGCTCTGAACCATAATTGGGATTGCATGCGTAACAGCTGAGTAATATTTTAAGTCGATTATGTTCTAAGTTTGACATTATGCGAAAGCATTTTAGCTAACCGCATTAGAATTGTCAAGCTTGTATTGACGCGTCTTCCCTCATTGTTGATCAATAGAAATTTATGATAAGATTATTGATTTTTTTTCAGCCATGGTGTTGTATCTCTGTGATAAGCATTAATTTCTACATGTCTGTTGCCACTAACGGAGCCGTTGTCCGGTATGGTAGCATAGCCCGCATGAGTATCTTTACCGGGTGGCATATTGCTTATGTTCTCCATTCTTTGCATGTCGAAAATTGCTTGGGTTGATTCCCAGGTAATCCAAGCTGTGCTTCCCAAAGGCCATATGTCACTTTCATCCATTCGCATAAGATTCTTTACCGGTAATAAGCCTAATATCAATAAGCTTCCGAAAAAGAAACCGGTGCTGATTAAGCTGCTTCTTCGCTCCTTTTTTAAAATAAGGTGTATAAGTATTGCTATATTAATGGAAAGTACTATGCATAAAAGAAGTATGAGGCAATTAACGCAAGTGATGTATGGTGCGGCTTCTTCCCACGTTGCCCCGAATACATCCGATAATGTCCGGCGCGTTATTTCGATATGTGCATATTCGGTTAACCTGTATATTAATGAAATGAACCAAATAGGCACCCAAAGAACAATCGCCCATTTTTTCAATGCCCCATAACTGATACATATTGCAGAATAGAGAAAAAGCAGAGAATACGGGATCTGTGGTAATTTGTCTAAAGCATGAGGATTGAAGGCAAAGAAAAGTATAATGAATAACAATGCCAGTTTGCATATTGTTAAGACATTGGCTATAACGGGTGCTTTGATGCGGCTGTTATAAATGACTAAAATGACGCTTAAGAGAATGAACAACGTTATACATAACGGATGAAATAAAATGTCATGAATCAGTCTCATAGAACCAAACATTCTTTCATCATAATTCCGAGTCCTCGTGCAACGTAAGATTGGGATTAATAAAATCCACCAACAGAAGGCATGTACCCACCATGCGGATTCATTTTGATGACTCTCTGCATTAGTATTATCTTCCATTTTAATAGATGCTTCCTATGGAATGCTTTATCGTTATTCTCTCATTGTCCATCAATTTCTTTTTGCTTATCTTTCAGGTGGGTAGCTGCTTTATAACATTTCATGGCGGCCCATGTCAATCTATTTATGTGGCTCATATCGCGTGTTAAGCTTTATTAGTTACCGATAATTAACTTTTTTGTGACATTTCTTCATTTTATTCTGGGCGAATGCCACATGATATAGTATACTTGCCGTATGAGAAAATTTTTATCAGCTTTTTTTGTAGGCATGGCTGCGTTGGTGGCCATGGTGGTACCTGCTCAGGCTCAGGAGGATGCGGTGGATGCCGATGAGTTGCTCTACATCATGCGCAACATGACGGTGAACCAGGGTAATACGGATGTGATGGGTGCCATCCGCAAGGGGGCTGTCAAAATTCCGTTCAGTCTGAGCTCCCGCGGTGAGACCATCGTGTTCCAGTACAAGCAGAACAATGCCTGGAACCGCTTTGACGTGCGCATTAAGGAGAAGAATGTGGACCTCATCCGCGTGGTTAAGGGTAAGGCTCAGGTGATGTCTGCCTCCGGCTACTCAGCCCCCATTGCCGGTACGGATGTATGCTACGAGGATCTCTCGCTGCGTTTCCTGTACTGGAAGGGAGCCAAGCTCATTAACGACCCCGCCAACTGCCGCATCAAAGGGCGAGATTGCCACATTGTTGAGGTTGCTAACCCCAAGCCCTCTGTGGGCCAGTTCGCGTGGGTGCGCATGTGGGTAGATAAAGAGAACGGCACCTCTTGGCAAATTGACGGCTATGGAAAAGACGGCAAGCTCAAGAAGCGTTTCACCATTACCTCCGTTCAGCGTTTGGATGACGGCAGATGGTTCTTCAAGCAAATGAAACTTGAGGTGAGAGACCCCAAGGACCCCAACCGTAATCTTTCCATCAACTATATGGACATGGAGGACCTTAAGAAATAAGGTTTCTGCCCATGCCGTTATGCCGGTATGAAAAAGTTGCTGCTGCGTTTCTTGATAATGGCTTTGCCCGTGGCTGTTTTTTGGGTCGTGGTGCAAACAGTGGTCATGCAACTTATTCATGTCGGGGATGCTTCTAACGCCCTCGTCTATGTGTTCGGGGGCGTTTTAATTATTGCCGTGTGGGAGGGGCTGGCCTTTCGGGCTTGGGTATTGCCTTTTATCGGGCGCGTTTTCAGTACCTCCGTATACGGTGGTGGCTATTCTGCTCAAGATGACCCCCTGCTTGCCCTTGCTGCACGTATTCGCAGCAGTAAGGATTCCTCCCTGCTGCCGGAGTTCCTTGCCCTGGTAGAGCAGGATAAAGGTCGCGCCCGCGTGTGGTCCGAGCTTGCCGCCCTCTACGATGATACCTTCCATAATCTGCCCGAGACCCTCGCTGCCCTGTTGCAGGGGGCAGAGCATGCGGATTCTGCGCAAGACCGCGCCATGTTCCTATACCGTGCCGCTAAAATGAGATTCTCTCGCATGGGGGACTCTGCCGGGGCGAGAGAGCTCTATGCCCGTGCGGCCTCCCTCTACCCCCGCACAGTATACGGGCGCAAGGCTGCTCGTATGGAGTAGTTTTTTCTACAAAGTTTTTTGATGCTCTGAGCATTGCTCTATTACGCCATGTGTTTACCCGTGTGCTTGCTTGCATGGTTATCTTTTCTTGATTTTCTCCTTATTAATTATTCTGTATAAGTGTATAGAATATTTTGCTTGCCTTTCCGTAATGCGCAAGCGTATATTCTCACCCCACATGCATACACGTTACTCAGAGCCGGGGAGAAGGAAAATTTGGGGGTAAAGGGCCTATATAGAAACAGGTAGAGAGCATATATGGTAAGGAGAAATATCATACCCCGTCGGTTAATAGGGGCGCGTGGCGTGAGACTATTCGACATACAGGGGCTCAAATATCCTGCCGAAATGCTCCGGGCTGTAGAGGAAGAGGAGGTGGAGGACACGCCGCCCGCATGGGGAATCAGCACGGCGGAGGCCGCGGAGATATTGGGTTGCCGGCCATCATCTGCCCGAATGTTGTTAGATAAGACAGAGGTGCGCAAATGTAAGGTCAAGCGAGAGAGCAAGCCACCGACTTGGTATTGGGACAAGCAGTAGGTGTGCATTGTGGCAGAGGCTCGCCGCAAAGAGTTGCGAGAGATACCGCCCAAATACATGTGTGCGGCAGATGTTATGTGCTACCTGCGCATTTCCCGCAGCACCCTGTTTCGGTATGTGAAGGATGGATTGATGGAGCCCGTGTGCATACGCCACCGCACGGCACAGGGGCTCAGGCTCAAACATTTCTTTCTGCGTAGTGATGTGCGCAGATTCGGCTACCACCTTAATGCTGTAAAATTGAAACAGAGGGAAGAGCGGGGACTGTTCTGAATCCGGGCAAAAAAAATCCCCATACGTTGCGGTATGGTGATCTGGGGTGCACTGCATCTCAGCGCAGGCCGCTCGGATTCATTCCCGAGGATAGTTGGCTCGGCATCTTTAGCCTAAATCAGCGCTGAACGGCAACAGGAGCCTCCGGGGTGGGGGGCAGCGTGTTGGCAGCGGCGGTAACAGCTGTAAGGCCGAGAAGAATGGCGATGGTCTTAATCATGGCTCTTAGTTCTTACTGATTTTTTGTTCGTTTGTCATACACTCCGTAGGAGTGCGGACTGATGATACCCTTTTTTTTCGGAACGTCAAGAGCAAAGTTCGGATTTTTTTTAAATTTTATAATTTTTGTGAAAAAATCTGCAATAAAATCCACAAAAAATCATTATCTGCGGTTGCGGCGGCGGTTTTTGCCCTTGGAGCTGCTTTTTTTGGAGGTATTTTTGGCGGCGGAGCCGCTGTTTTTCTTGGGCGTGGTTGCCTGCTTGGGTTTCTCCGGGGTGGTGGGTTTGGCAATGGGTGCAGGTGGTTGGGGCTTAGGTGCTGCTGCAGGCACCGTAATCTGCGCACCCGGGCGAATAGCGTTCTTAAACGTGATGATACCGGCTGCAAGCCCTTTTACCAGCTCGGCTCGGTAGGTATCTGCCGCCAAGTTGGCTGCCTCTTTTTCGTTGGTGCAATAGCCCACCATGACCATGGCTGCGGGGCAGGGCATGGTGTTAAGCAAGGTATAGTAGGCGCGGCGCAAGGCGCGGTCAGGTGCTTTAGTAGCCGCTACCATGTGAGAATGCAACGCAAAGGCCAGTGCTGCATTGGCGGCATCATGGCGGTTGCCCTCCATGGCTCTTTTGCCGGCGGCGAGTGGCGCGGTTGTGTAGGTCTCTACTCCGTATACATCGGACCTCCCGCCGTTGAGGTGCAGGCTGATAAAGATGGCGTTATGGCAATTTGCCGCCACCTCCACGCGCTCTGTGTCACTTACATCATGATTGCCGTTTCGGGTGAGCACCACATTGAGCCCTTGTTTTTTGAGCTCCTCAGCCAGTTCCTGTGCCAGTTGAAGCGTGTAAACACTCTCGTTGAGCAAGGGTGTTTTATTGCCGGAATCCGTGCCGCCGTGCCCCGGGTCCAGTATCACGGTCTTAATGTCTCGTCTCTCATTGATGTAGGTGGGGCGCAAGATGGGGTCTATGAGCTTCACAAAATCCGTTTCGGACACCATCAGTTCCCCGGAGGCATCCTGCGCTACGGGGGTGCTCAGCCTTACGCGATAGCCGCTGATGGTGGCCTCTCTCTTACCCGGTGTCAACCCCAGCGAGAAAGCGGAGTTGCGGGTCATTTGCTCCCCGTCTTTCCCCTTTTTGTCGGATGTGGTCAGTTTGTAAAACGTGCGCAGCAGGTGCAGCCCGTAGTATTTCTCGCCGTTGAGGGTGGTAGCCTGCCACTCCATGGCCTCATCCGCATGCAGGGGCATGGGCGTGAGCAGTGGCAGTAATGCCGGGAGCAGGGGGAGAATATGGCGGGCCTTCATGGTATGCGGGGGTGGGTTATATTTTGCTTACCTGAGGCGTGTGGAGCCCCTGTAGCGGTTGCCGCCGCCGTGAATCGTTCCACCACCGGTGTGGGTGTTGCGCTGCTTAAGGGGTTTTGCCTGAACCGTGGCAATGTAGCTTAAAATACCCTGCGTAATACTGTCTGCCAATTTCTCTCGGTAAGCATTGGTGGAGATGAGCTTGCCTTCCTCGGGGCTGGATACGAAACCACCCTCAAACAGCACGGCGGGGCGGGTAATGGTGCAGAGCACCGAGAAACGCGCGCGCTGAATCCCGCGGTCTATGGCACCGGTGTTGCGTATGGCTCGGCTGTGTATGGCCGTGGCCAAGGCAATGTTGGCACTGTCTTGGTTGTTGCCTGCCAAAGATTCTCTTCTGCGGGTGCGCGCGAAGGGGGATGTTGTACCGTGCGGTGCCAGGGTGAATGTCTCTATACCTTTGGCAGCGCGGCGGCCGGAGTTATGGTGTATGCTTACAAACACGCAATTGGGGGTCTTGTTGGCAATGGCTACGCGCTCCCCCAAGGTTAAAAATACATCCGAGTCGCGCGTCATCACCACAGAGATCCCCGCCTTTTTCAGCTTGTCTCTCACCTTGCGAGCCACGGCCAAATTGCAGTCTTTTTCGCGTGCCCAGGGGCTAACGGCTCCGGCATCGTGTCCGCCGTGTCCGGCATCTATCACCACTGTGGTGATAACGCCTGCCTGCTTGTTGTAGGTGGGGCGCAGCACGGGGTCCACCAGCTTCTTCATATCCACCGCAGATATCAACAACTTACCGTTGTGCTCCTTGATGGGGTAGGAGAGAATATAGCGGTAGTTATTAACGTAAAAGTCCTGCTTATTCGCCTTTACGGAGATAGTATGCTGGGCAGAGCCGTAAGATTTGAACCCGGGGCGCCCCTGTTTCGGTAGATATTTGTAAAACTTGCAGGCATCCTCAACCTCTACATACTCAACGCCTCCTACCTTCCATACCTGCCAATCCGTGTCATCTGCCTGTGCATGAAATGCCGTAGCTGCCCCCAGTGTCAGGGTCAGCATCAACATCACATATTGCAGAATCAGGCGCATACGCCCATGCTAACATGCAAGCCGCGGGTTTGACAAGGCAAAATTATGACAACAACCGCAATTCATGCGTGTGCATCCGCTGGCTCCACACCCGGTCTCCATATATCGTCCCCACGAGGTTCTGATTTCGGCGGGTATTCGCTCACAGGGCATCCCCTATAAATTGCCATTTTACTAATTGTTCCCATGCATGATGATAATAGTCAAAAAACATTGCTATTATTTCAGAAAAATGCTATTCTCTGAATAGTTAAACAAAATCGCAGACTCCTCTCGAGGTTAATTAAGTAAGAATCTTCATATAATGAAAAAATTATTAGTATTTATACTCATGATAACAAGCTTGGGGTTTGCTTCTGCCTCTTTTTTTAATGCAGATAAAAATGAATCATTAGCATCCCGAGCGGGAATTGAGATTTCGCAAATTTATACTGCCATTTATGCGGGGGATGCAAATGCTGTCAAAAAGCTTTTAGCGGATACTACGGTGTTAAGTAAAAGAATTTACCGGGATATGGAGGGGGCTGTTATACCCGGATACACCCCGCTTATGTTTGCTCTATATTATAATCAACATGACATTGCAGAGTTGCTTATTGAAAATGGCGCATGCGTGGATGATTATACTGATAATTCCCAATCGACTGTCCCCTACAAAAGTGAAAATGTGCACGTTTTTCATATAGCAGCTCAATCTCAAGAAGGTTTTGCTTGTTATTTTCATCACTATTGGAAATATACAAAAAGAGAGCGGGGGTTAAGCAAAAAACGCTCTTCACGCCGCCAATATATGCCGATTTCAGATTTAGATGCGGTACGTTGCAGACTAACCCCATATTCTAAATATGATGACATTAAAATACAGATGGCTATCTTAGGCTGTAAAAATATTTTTTTATTTGAAAAACTGCTGGATATGAAAAGATGTAGTCTTCAAGTGCTCTATATGCTTGCAGAAAAACGCTCATATCAAGCTTTTTGTGAAATCTCCGTCAGATTACAGCAATTGCATAACGACCACGAATATATGCATTTTGAGGCCGGGCCTTTTTCTCCTATTGTTTCTGTTCTTTATTATATAGATCGTGCCGGTTTAAGTAATATCGAACGGTATATTCTGGATATGGAAAATATAGGCGTGGGGCATCATATATTGCCGCCGGAGCTGAAGGCGTATTGGATTAGTACATGTAAAAAATATTATCCTATAATTCAATCAAATAATGTGAATCCCTATTCATATTATGATTAAAGTGTTATTGAGTATCTCGATTAAACTCAACAAGTTGGGAATCTCTAAAAACTCGGTTTAATCCATTTCTTTTGCATTTTGCGAGCGTAAGCGAGCCAAACTATTGAGCCCTGGTGAGGGGCGATATTTGGTAGCCCGGTGGTGGAGCCGCGGTAGCGGCGGAACCCCGGGGAACCGGAACAAACAAACCGGAACCCCGGTTGAGGGGTGACATAATGCGTGGCTTAAATATGGGGGGTAAATACATATAATGCTTTAATTCAAAGCACAACATTATGCCACCCCTGCGGGGTTCGTATTTATTTTTGCATAATTCCCGGGGTTCCGCCGCTGGCGCGGCTCCACGCCCGGGCTATTTTATGGCGCCCCTCGCCGGGGCTCAAAAATTCGGCTCGCTAATGCTCGCGGGGCTCCCCGCAACTACCAATTTGTGAGGGTACCAGAGTTTTTAGAGATTCCCAAGTTGTAAATTGTGGTGTGCTCTGCGGGCGAATGACCGGCGGCACTATAATCCAACATCCAAAATTAAAGATTCAAAATGTATTGGCTACGCTCCTTGCATGACAGCTCGCCCGCGGGAGCTCGCATGAAAAGCGCTCGCGGGCTCAATTATTCGGCTTATTGAGGCAAGGGGACGGGGCTGTTTCAGCGCACGTAGGTGGTGGTAATCTCGCAAATGTAAACCTTGTGCAGCGGATTGGTGGGGTCATACCACTGCGGGGATACCTCTGCAAAGTTCACAAAGTCTGCCTCCTGCATGGTGGCAACGGCCATTTTGCGGCACTCCAGCACCAAGTCGGCATCTGCCATGGCTACCAAGCCGTTGGGCGTGGTAAAGGGCTCCAAAGAAGTGGCTGCCATCTTATCCACATCTCGCCCGGAGTTGCGCCCGCAAAAGAGGAGGTCGTTGCGGTACTTCTCCGGCATGAAGGAGAGGGTGAATGCCGCTTGCTCATCTATAAACTTGGCCGTATGGCGGTTGGGGCGCACAAAGACAAAGGCCACGGGGCGGTTCCAGAGGAAACCGAGTCCGCCCCAACTGGCGGTCATGGTGTTAAAGCTTTCTTGCGTGCCGGCGGTGATAAGCATCCATTGCTTACCAATCAGCTCGGCCGGGTTGAGCTGTAGGTTTGAAAATTCGATCTTTTCCATGGCATGAATCAGCAATAGCGGGTAAGTACATATTGCAGAATACCCCCGGCGCGGAAGTATTCTTTCTCAATAGGCGTATCGATACGCACAATGAGCGGCAGCTCGAAACTCGCCTCCCCGGCGGGGCGTACCACCAGCATGGCCTTGGCACGCGGCTGCAGGTCGTTGTGCAGGCCCACAATGGAGAAGGTGGCATCCTTGAGGCCCTTCACGCGGTCGTAGTCGGCAGGATTCTCAAAGTTGAGGGGCAGCACACCCATGCCGATGAGGTTGCTGCGGTGAATGCGCTCAAAGCTCTTGGTGATAACCGCGCGCACCCCCAGCAGGGAGGTACCCTTTGCGGCCCAGTCGCGGCTGGAGCCCATGCCGTAATCCTCGCCGCCGATGATGATGGTGGGCACACCGTCTGCCTTGTAGGCCATGCCGGCATCATAAATAAAGGTGGGGGTGCCGCAGGGGGCGCATATGTCGGTATCCGGCTCGCTGACGGGTTGGGTGCCGAAGTAGAGCGTGTAGCCACCCTCTACGCCCTCGGTGAGCAGGTTCTTGATGCGTACGTTGGCAAAGGTGCCGCGTGCCATCACCAAGTCATTACCGCGACGGGAGCCGAAGGTGTTGAAGTCTCGCTTCTCTACACCTGCGGCAGCCAAAAACTTGCCGGCAGGGCCCGTGGGCTTGATGGCACCGGCGGGGGAGATGTGATCCGTGGTCACGCAGTCGCCGAAGATACCCAGCGCACGTGCGCCGCAAATGTCTGTAATATCCCCCTTGCTGCCGTTAAATCCTTCAAAGAAGGGCGGGCGGTGAATGTAGGTGGAGCCCGGGTTCCAGGCAAAGGTGGCACCGGTGGGGGCGCTCACTTTGCCCCACTCTGGCACCACGTTGGCGTAGCTGGCCGTGTAGTCTGCCGGGGTGGCGGCATTGGCTTGGGCTGCGGCAATCTCGGCACTGCTCGGCCAAATATCTTTCAAGAACACGGGGGAGCCGTCGGCTGCCGTGCCCAGCGGCTCGGTATCGGTGTCAATATCCACACGCCCGGCCAGCGCAAAGGCTATGACCAGCGGGGGCGACATCAGGAAGTTGGCCTTGATGTGAGAGTGAATGCGTGCCTCGAAATTGCGGTTGCCCGACAACACGGAGCAGGACACGAGGTCGTGCTCGGTAACAGCTTGCTCCAGCGCACTGTTCAGGGGGCCGGAGTTGCCGATGCAGGTGGCGCAGCCATAGCCCACAATGGAGAAGCCGATGGCATCCAACGCGGCGGTGAGGCCGTTGTTTTCAAAGTAGCGGGCGGCAATACGGCTGCCGGGGGCAATGCTGGTTTTTACATGGGCGGGCACCTTCATGCCCAGTGCGGCGGCCTTTTTGGCGAGCAGGCCAGCGGCCAGCATCAGGCTGTCGTTGCTGGTATTGGTGCAGCTGGTAATGGCGGCCATCAGCACGGAGCCGTCCTTCAGCTCTACCTCATGCGTGGTGTCAGCATCGGGGTTGCCGGCATCTCCCTTCATGGTAACGGCCACGGGCTCTGTCTTTTGCGGGTGGCCGTATGTCTTTTCGCACATCTCGGCAAAGCTGCTCTTGAGGGTGCTGAGGGCAATGTGATCTTGCGGACGCTTGGGGCCTGCCACGGCGGGCACAATGGAGCCCAGGTCCAGCTCCAGCTCGGTGCTGTAGTCAATGTCTCCCTTGCGGGGCATGCCGAAAATACCTTGGGCTTTCAGGTAAGCCTCATAGGTGGCCACATGCTCTTCACTGCGACCGGTGGCGCGCAGGTAGGCTGCGCTGGTGGCATCTGCGGGGAAGAACCCCATGGTAGCTCCATACTCGGGGGCCATGTTGGCCACGGTGGCGCGGTCCGGCAGGGAGAGCGCCTCCGCCCCCTCGCCAAAGAACTCCACAAACTTACCCACCACACCGTGCGCACGCAGCATCTTGGTAACATGCAAGGCCAAATCCGTGGCCGTTACACCCTCTTGCAGCTTGCCGGTAAGGTGTACACCCACTACCTCGGGCACCAGGAAGGTGACGGGTTGCCCGAGCATACCGGCCTCTGCCTCAATGCCGCCCACGCCCCAAGCAACAATGCCCAAACCGTTAATCATGGTGGTGTGAGAGTCCGTGCCCACCAAGGTATCGGGGTAGAACACTCCGTCTTGCTCCATCACACCGCGGGCCAGGTGCTCCAGGTTCACCTGGTGTACAATACCCGTGCTGGGCGGTACTACAGAGAAGGTCTCGAAGGCCTGCTGCCCCCATTTCAAAAACTCGTAGCGCTCCGTATTGCGCTCAAATTCACGGGTCAGGTTCTTTTGGTAAGCCTCGGGGAAACCCGCCCAGTCCACCTGCACAGAGTGGTCCACCACCAAATCCACCGGTACCAAAGGCTCCATGGCGGCGGGGTCTGCCCCCAAATCTTGCACGGCAGCGCGCATGGCGGCCAAATCCACCAACAGGGGCACACCCGTTAAATCTTGCAGAATAATGCGTGCCACGGTGAACGGTATCTCATAGTTGCCGGGCTTTTCTGCACTCCAACCTGCCAGATTCTTCACATCCTGCTCCGTTACTTTCAGCCCGTCGCAGTTGCGCATCAAGCTCTCCAGTACAATGCGCAGGGATATCGGCATGCGCTTAATGCCGTTGAATCCCGCCTCCGCCAATGCCGGCAGTGAGTAATACTGCCCCTCTGTACCTTTTCCTGTCGTAAATGTGCGTACCGTGTTCATGTCGCTTACCTGTGTGTTCTATATTTGTACGCGGGCGATTATACGCTTTTTTTTCCGGATTGCAAGAAAACAAATTTTCGCCGCTTCATTCATGCGAAGCACAATCGTATTTGAACTCATTTGTATAAACACCCTTGGTGGTTAGGAGACTCTGCTCATGCAAGCCCGCAGGCTACCCCTACAAATTGCCACTTTACTGATTGTTCCCCTACGTTATCCGATGTCAGTTAATTCGGCGGCTGTTTTTCGGATTAGATTTTCTAAATTTGGTTTGGGTCTGTATATGAATTCTCTCGAGATATTTTCTGAGTATAGTAACCCTAGTTTTTCCAGCTTGTTTAAGTCGGTACGTGCCGTTTGGCGTACAACGTTGTATGTGTGACAGTGTGCAGTAACGGATGTGTACGTGTCCGGGTGGTGAATGAAATAGAGTAAGACTTGTTTTTGTCTTGAATTGAGTGACGGAAATCCCCATTCCAGGGCATGATGATACGTGTTTTTGTCATCTTTTTTTTGCCGTACATGCTCTATTAAGTCATTAATAGAATTTAGTATGGTTTTTAATTGGTTAATGATAAAATAATTCAAATCGTTTTCATCCTCCTCAGTGTTGAGGAACGCTTCATAATAATAGCGAGGATGGTTGAATATATCTCGTGAAATGGAGATGAATTCAAATAACCAATAGCCGGCTTTCAGCATGCACCAATAGAAGAGAGCTCGGGCGGTTCTGCCATTGCCATCTACAAAGGGGTGGTCGTATGCTAATTGAAAATGTAGGATAATGGCTCGGATAACCGGGTGAATATAATATTCGCCTTCGTTTTCCCCATTCGCAAAGAGGCAGAGGGCTTCTAACCGCTTGGGCAGTTCGTCTGCTGCGGGGGGCATGTGTACAATATCACCCGTGCGTACATCTTCTATGTACACCTTATCTTCTGCGCCACGTAGTGCGCCGGCTTTTTCCGGTGTCTTTAATGTTCCTTCCACCATGCTGCGGTGCAGAGAAAGAATAAATGCCGGCGTGAGAGGTTTGTCCTTATTCTCCAGTATCATTTTCATGGTGAGATAATTATTTATCACCATGCGTTCGTGTTCATTCTTGGGAAGCCTGTTGTCACGTATAATCTGTCGTGCCTCGGATCTGGTTACAACGGCACCCTCCATCATGCTCGACATGATAGCTTCTTCCTCCAGTGAGGTTAGCAGATATTTGTCTCTTTCTCTGTCACAAAATATCTCATTGGCATTAGTTAGTACCATGTTGCCTCCTTTGCGGTCTATTAAGTGCAGATATTGTTGAACGTATTGCGTCGGAGCAAAACTGAATGCTTGGCCTTTCGCTGAATACAAGGGTATGTCTTGTCTGGCCTGTGCTCGGTGTAATTTAATTCCAAGCCACCATTGTTCCGTTGTCAAGCCATCCGGTGCTTTTCGGTATAAAATCTCTGGCCAGCTCAGGTAACGCTCCATGTTGAGCGACTCTGGTTTTGCGGCTTTCATTATTTTCAGAATGTCGTTCGCACCATCGTGGATGAGCTCTGTTAACATTGGTGCTTTTTTTCTCCGCTTCATGGCTCGATTGTACCACATCGATGATTAAAATCAACACTTATCGGCTAATTTTATAAAAAATTAGCCGCATATGCTATAATTTTACTGTTGTAAAAAAAACTGAAAAAGAGTCGTTATTTATTTATAATAACATTATAAGAATGTTTTTTTGGGTGGCTTGATTTTTAAATTCTTGTTTCTATCGGCTAATTTAGTCTTAAATTAGCTGATATTAGCCGATGCTTGTTAATCGGATAATTGCGTTATTGATAGCCTTTTTTTGACTGTTGTTTTTAGCAACCTCGACTCTCTATGTATGAATGATTTATGAAAAATTGATGTCGTTTTCTGAAAATTGCTCCTCAATTCGGCTCGACTGATTTCTAAATAGAAAAGACTTTTGGTGTGTTCCTCTTACTTGTTCTGTAGCTTTTTCAAGGCGTAAACAATAGCCCATATCAACACTAAGGGAAGATAAAGGGCATTCAAGTATAAGCCGGGCATGATGTGGAAGAACTCCGGATTCGTGAATAACGTGCCTTTCATGCAATCCCATGCCAATATGCCAAGCCCGCACACATCCCGGATTACATAGGCGCCCACATACAATAATGCTGCGGTATACCCAACTTCCATCAGAGAAAACATGTAAATGGATCGCCTCATGAAAACGGACATGGTATCAGAACCCCTCTTTTTCAGCAGGCAAAGCATCACAACTGCCTGTATTCCTCCATACAGAATAAAGAAAACCGGGAACCAGATAATTATGGAGGTGACAAGCATCAACACCAGATGCAGCCTCAAGTATATTCGTATGCTATTCATATGACTTCTAATACACTACACTGGTATTCTACATCAAGGCCGACTTAAGTAAACAAAAAAACAGTTGTTACTGATTAATCATGCGAGCTATCATGCAAGGAGTGTAACGACGCTGCCCTTTTATTAATTGTTCCCACGCGTATACTAAAGAATTTTGAAAACTTGACGAGCGTTGCTAATTTGCTCGAAAAGATTGTATCCGAAACAATCCTCTTTATCGAAACGATTCTCCGCATGTAAAGCTATATCTTCCTCCGGCAGAAACAGCACTTTATCAATAAGCCGGTATTGTTCTTTTGTAACAATCATACTTTTTTCCGGTTTTGAAGCGATTGCACCAATGAGACGATGTGTTATCTCCCTACTATATGACCTTTTTACCATTGTATGAAGAATTGCCGGTAAAATATACAATAATCCTTGAGGTAATAGAAAGGTCATACAGGCTCGTTCATGCCAAAACTCATAATATGGGATAGATTTCCAGTCTTCGTATAACTCTAAAAACGATACATCATCGCAATAATCAATAAACTCATCAGGAACAATTTGCTCAGGGAGGGGATTTCGCGGGAACTCTTTCTCTATGTCTTTTATAAGCAATTCCTTGTCAGCTTCCGAAAGTTGAAGATTGCTTTCGGCGGCCATATTATAACAATGGATTTTTTCTGTTTCTGTGATATTCATTTATCGTTCCATTGTGGGATAGTTTGTAACATTCAGGTTAAGGGTAGGCAGCTCGTTAATTTCTTTTTCTAACTGCCGGAGTTCGCCTAAAATAACAGCAAGAGTCGGAGCATCCGCAGGAAGCATTTCCTTCCTCATTTTGTTATAATCAATCTCTAAATCTTTCAAAACATCGGCACTTGGAATAATGTGCATGGTTCCCGGAATTGCTTTCGGATAGTCGGCCCAACCGGCTCTGTAGAAATAGTATTTAAAGGAAGTCACTTGATAAAGCAACCGAACATCTGCAAATGCGCTTTCTTTAAGTTTTGCATTTCGAGCCATCATTATCGTATCGTAATAGTGTCGGGCATATCGGGGTGGCAAGCTTGATGGCCGATTAGCCTGTGAATGCAGAATGGTAATCTTTTCCCAGAATGCACGCTCAGCGGTTGTAACCGTAACCTTAGCTTCTGCATTGTGGAACAACTTAGGGTAAAGCTCAGCCATATAGGGGCGCACCACGCATTCAGCGTGCGGATTCCAAGCCGCTTTGGGTCCGATTTCGAGAAGTATCTGAGGGCGTATGTACGAACAGTCGTAATTTTTGGGATAAGTGATGACGATGACTTCCGGTGCTTCATCCGGTATTTCAGCTGAACAGATTGTCCCGCAGCATTCCTGAACAACAGGAAGTATTGCTTGCGCTATCTGCTGCGTATTCCATTCATCCAAAGCTTTCATCATTTTTTCGCGTCCCGATTTTCCATATCGTTCTCCGGGATTCCATTCACTTTCTTTACAAAAATCGTTCCAGTTCAGGATCAAATCTATATCTTCCGAAAAACGCTTAATGAGCCCATACACTTTGGAAAGGCTTGTGCCGCCTTTGAAAATAATGGAGTCACGCAAGGACGACTCGAACAAACGCTGAAGCATCCAGCAGACCCAAAAATCCTTTTCAATAGCAGCCGGAGCCATATCCAGCTTTGCTGCTGTCTGACTGATAAGTTCGAGACGTTCGCGTGCAGGGCGAGAAACAAAAGTATGCATAATTACTTATTGAAGAAGAGTTCGTAAAATGTTTCTCACTTTTTCAGTTAAAAGCGGAAGTGCTTTTTCTACCTGAGATTTTAACTTTGGTGTCAGGACAGCAAGGATTTGATGCTTATAATCGTCTGTTATAGCAGCTTCTCCCAATTCCTTAACCGCTTGAATGAACAACTCACAGTCAGAGTTTCCCAAATGTGATTCTTTGCCGGAAATGTGTTTGAATTCTAGCGTGCGCCCCTCAATGATAAACTTTCTGCTGGGGCCATCTGAAAAATACAATATCCGCGTGGGAACTTGCGTACTTAACCCCCAATAGTTGAGGGCAGCGTTCCCTGATGGTTGAATGTGCCATTTATGCTTTCGTGCAAGAGCCATTGCAACTTGATGCAAATCCGGTGCCAGTGCCTCTTGCAAAAGTGAGCTGAACTTAGGGTAGTCATACAGGCCTCTCAGTAATGGGCGAATAATCCCCTTTACTTTCAAGCTATGCAGACATCGGCCAACGCTTGCACTCGGTCCATACGAAAAGAAATCACTGTTCGAAAATACGCATCCGCGTCCCCAACGACGCAACAATTGGAGTATTTTCATCTCTAGTGAGGTCGAAATCTGAGTATCGCTCCACATGATGAGAGTTTAGCAGAAAATAGCCATCACAACAAGAAAAAAATAAAAATGACATAAAAGTAACAACGATAAAGCTTTAAAAAGGAAATTATGAATGAATATTTTCAATTTTCATTCGCGCCATTAAAAATAACGGAACCATCGAGGTGCATGCCCCATTCAGCTAATTGTATGTAATGTGACTGGAACCGTACGAGTCTAAGCGAGTCCTTTTGGCTGAAAAACGGGGGCAAAATGGATGCAAAAATCAGCCCGGGAAGTCCGGTTTGCGTTATGAGTCCAGCGTTTTATAAGTTGATGAAATTAAGGCATAAAAAAGGAGCGGTAATAGCGAGAAATTATCTCGTTGTTACCGCTCCCATAATAGCCTTTTTGTGACTGTTGTTTTTAGCAATTCCGACTCTCTGTGTATGAATGATTTATGAAAAATTGATGTCGTTTTCTGAAAGTTGCTCCTCAATTCGGCTCGGCTGATTTCTAAATAGAAAAGACTTTTGGTGTGTTCCTCTTACTTATTCTGTAGTTTTTTCAAGGCGTAAACAATAGCCCATATCAACACTACAGGCAGATACAGAGCATTCAAGTATAAGCCGGGCATGATGTGGAAGAACTCCGGATTCGTGAATAACGTGCCTTTCATGCAATCCCATGACAATATGCCAAGCCCGCACACATCCCGGATTACATAGGCACCCACATACAATAATGCTGTGGTATACCCAATTTCCATCAGAGAAAACATGTAAATGGATCGCCTCATGAAAACGGACATGGTATCAGAACTCCTCTTTTTCAGCAGGCAAAGCATCACAACTGCCTGTATTCCTCCATACAGAACAAAGAAAACCGAGAACCAGATAATTACGGAGGTGACAAGCATCAACACCAGATGCAACCTCAAGTATATTCGTATGCTATTCATATGACTTCTAATACACTACACTGGTATTCTACATCAAGGCCGACTTAAGTAAACAAAAAAACAGTTGTTACTGATTAATCTGGCATTCGGCAAGCGTCAGTGAGCCGAATTTGAAAAGTTGGCAGAATGGAGAAAAAAGGTTAAAAAGGGGAAAAAAAATCGCGGATTCAGTAACGTGGGGCCTTATCATTATTGAAACAGCATGAAAGTAGCACCACCGGGATATTGAGTGTTATTATTTGCTTGCATAGCAGGCATGGCATGCTAATATAATACTGTAAACACCATATATAACCTATGTCGCCCATGAACAGAAATAAGAAAATGACCCCCGCTGTATTGCTCTCAGCGTTGGGGATAAGTGTTGCCGTGGCAGATGAAGTGCGCAATTACGGCACAGATGAAGTTATCATCAAATTCAGTGAGCCGGTTGTTTCTCTAGGTGTTGTGGAGAACGGTTGGAATAGCAATTTGCCCGCAGCAGACCGTGGCTTGAACCTTTTTGACATAACGGGAGACCCCCAATTTACCCCGCAGGCACGTTGGATAGACCAGGACCAGCTGCGCATCACCTTTGCTAAGGGATGCTCTGCTGCCACTAAGTATCGCCTGGCGTTTCGCCCGGGCTCAGATAAATACCTGAGCGGGGCTCAAATGCCCAAAAATGCCTTTGAGTTTAGCCCTCAACCGCAAGGGTTGAGCGAGGATGCCATGCTGCCGGGTGTCCCCGGGGGGGCGGTGTGCGTGGTGAGCCGTGAGCAGATTACACGCGAGCAAATCAACCTTTCCCCCGCCTCCCCCGTGCGCTATGAGTTCCGCGAGGTGACTAAGCAATACCCGCGCCAATACGGTAAAAGTGTGCCTGCCACCGCCACGGAGATGCGCATCAAGCATTTGGACCGCCGCCAGTTGGCGAATCTTTTGCGCAGCCCCGAGTTCTATGGCCTTAAGGAAGGTATGGCGGGGCTGGAGGCCTTTAACCCGGAGCATGTAATACCCGGACGTGTGATTGTAAGCTCTGCGGAGCCGCTGGACCCCGCCAAAAAGTGGTCCCTGCACGCCATTGCGGATGCCGGTAGCGGCTTTGTCAGTGGCGAGGTGGATGCCTCTTTTGCCCCGTTGGCAGATTTGGGCACGGGTATCTCCCTGCAAATTGTTAAGGTGGACTCCGATAACCGCCTGCGGCTCTCCGTGCGCTTTGCTGCCCCGGTATCCGTTGAGGTGGTGGAGGAAATTTTCCGCAATATGGAAATTTTCGTGGGCGACACCGCTGCGGTGACGGCGGAGGACGGTAAGAGTAAGAGCCTGACCTTGGCAGACAAAACGCTCAAGTTCAACTTGGTATCCATGCCCAAGGATCGTGTCCGAACCCAACATTGGTCGGAGCTTCGCAACAAGGACGGCAAAGAGTTTGATGAAGAAGTGGCGTATGACTTGCCCTATACCTACGCCATGTTTGTTGATATTGAGGGGGCGGACAACTTGCCCGTTACGGCGGATGTGGTGTTAAAGAGCGGCACAACTGCCATGTTGGGGCAGGCCCTTACCACAGACCACCGCCACCGCATTACCATTAACGCGGCGGCCCCCGTGCTGTGCTTTGACCACACCCCGGATAACCCCGCCCTGCTGCCGCTCCACGGCGAGCATTGCCTGCGCCTGGAGTGCCTCAACCAAGCTGAAATGCAGGTGAGCGTAGCTCACCTTTCTGCAGAGCAATATGCGCAGCACCGCGAGTTGCTGCAAAAAATTGATGAGAACGCTGCCCACAGTACGGCAGAGATAACATACAACCTGCAACTGCTGCAAAAACGCGTGGCCGAGGGTATTCAAAAGGAGGCCGAGGTGAAAGAGATTATCAAATCTTACAAGCGCCGTTTGGTGCAGCTGAAAAAGAAAGTGCCCGATTACGATGCCCTGCGCAAAGCCATGCCGGATGTTTCATTTGGCGCTACGCAAAAAATTGACACTGCGGGGCAGGGAATTGGTGTGCTCAAATCCGCCGAAATGGCGGTGGATTTGGATGCGCTGAACGGTGCCCCGGCCGGCCCGGGTGTGTACTTGGTATCCGTGCGCTCCACGGCTGCCCCCAATGTGCGGGCGGCCCTGCGTGAGTTGGGATTGGAGGAGACCCTGCTGGACTTTGAAACCTGGTATGCCGTGCAGTTGACGGACCTGCATCTTACGGATGTAGGCAACGCACTGATGAGCAACAGTGTATCCACCGGGGCGCCCACGGCAGAGGGTAAGCTGCTCAACATAACCAAGGGCGAGCCTACCGAGTTGGGCGACATGCGGGATGGTGTCACCATTGTGCCCAATAAGAACGCCACCCGCCGCAAGCCCACGCAGTTGATGCTGTGCAGCGGGGATGACTACCGCACCGTCACCCGTTACTCTGACACCCCGCGCATGAACTCGGACCGCCGCATTCTCATGCTCAAGGACCGACCCATGTACCGCCCCGGCGACAAGGTGTACCTTCGTGGCGTGCTCAGAGAGGTATCTCACCTGGGCGAGCCCTCCATGCCGCATGTCAAAAGCGTGGAGCTGGTGGTCAGTAAGCCCAACCGTAAAGAGCTGATTCGCAAAAAACTCAAATTGAATGACTATGGTGCATTTGATTTTGAGTTTAACCTGCCCGAGGGGGACGAGGATATTGTGGGCACCTACCGTGTCACCGTGCAGGCGGATGGCAACAAATACCGCGAGGAGGAGTATGTGGAGTGCCAAGAGTTCCGCAGGGATGCCTTTACCGCCAAGGGTGAGCTGAAGATGGACCCCGTGCGCCCGCAGGAGTTTACCTATACCGTCACCGCGCAGGACCTCAACGGTGTGCCCCTCAGCGGTGCCAAGGCAGAGCTGGAGTTTGCGCTTGATTACAGGGCGGATACCCCGAACCTTGAGGGCGAAAAAGCCGCAGCCCCCTTCCTTAATGACAAGGAGTGGAAGGAGACCCTTACGCTGGATGCCGAGGGCAAAGCCACCTATACCGGCAAGTTTGATTACCTTCACCGGGAGTCTTTGATGAACGGGCTCGCCTACCTGAATGTGCGTGGCCAAGTGGTGAATGATCGCCAAGAGTATATGCGCCTGCACTATGTCGGGGAGTGTCTGTACCCCGCAGATTTCAGGGTTGTACTGGGCGGGCGTTCCTCTGATAACATCACTCTGTACAGCAATGTTAAAGATAAGGAGGGCAAGAGTGAGGTGCTGCAACGTGAACAAACGGTCAACTTGCGCATGGTAACGGAGAAGGCGAAAGAACACGTGCTGCCCAACGGGATTATCTTGATAGAGATGCAGCCCGTGGTGCTGTGGCAGGGGGATGTTACCGTGCCTGCTAACTCTGTAAACGGTGTTTCTACAGGCCTTAAAGAGCATTATACAGAGTTTCTTAAGTCCCGTAAACCGGGGGAGGAACCCGCCACCGTGAATGTTGAGATACGCGGTAAAGACCCCTCCGGCCGTGAGTTGCAGGAGTGGGAGTACCTGTACGCCTGGAACTATTCCCCCCGCAACGACCGCGAGACGAAAACCCGCCGAGACAGCACCTGCAAGACGGAGGGGCGCATGCTTAAAATTACCTCCACCTTTGAGAACGAAGGGCAAGCCACGGTGGTGCTCAACTCTGTATCCGGCACCCGCGCTGCGGCTGCCGTGCCCGTGAAAAAGGGCGAGAACACGTGGGAGATTCCGCTCGCGGAGTCCGAATACGGGCAAATCAATGTTGCCGTTATGCTGCCCGTGCAGGTGGATGGCCGTTTCACCGGTATGGAGTACACCCAAGCCACGGCAGATGCAGAGCGCCTGCAAAATAAGTTGGCGGTGGAGTTCTCCCTGCCGCAGCAACCGGCTCGTCCCGGTGCTCAGGTGACCCTCAGCGGCCGTATTGTGGGGGCAGATGGCAAGCCACTGCCCGCTACAGAGGTCACCCTCTTTGCGGTGGATAAAGGCATGCTCTCCGTTGCCGGTGGGCACAATGTGCAGAATCCCGGCACCTTCTTTACCAAGGTATGGGTAGCGGGGCTTTACCCGCAGTTTGAGCAAACGCCCGCCCCGTTGGTCGTGAAGTTCGGGGAGCGCGGGGCAGAGCTCTTGCCCGGTATTTGGCAGGGGGATATTGTGGGCCCCGGGCTGAACTTAAACAGTGGTATGCAGTGGAATGGCGGTACGGTTAAACGGGCCACTCGCGCTATGGGCGGTGCTGAGTACCAATGTGCTGCCCCCACTGTGGCAGAGGATTATGATTGCGCTGTTGTAGAGGAATGCGCTGCCCCCATGGCGTGCGAGTCTAACGCTGTTATGAAGAGTGCAATCCGCAGCGGCTCCGGCGAACAGCTCAAAGCTAAGGCTGATTACGCTGTGGCAGATGGCGAGGTGCCGCCGTGGTTAATAGATGCGGATGAGGGGGAGACCCCGGAATCCGGAGCAACCGGGGCCATAGAGAAACCCCGCCTGCGTACCAACTTTGTGCCGGTGGCGGTGTGGTCCCCCGCGCTCAAGACGGATGCCGAGGGGCGCTTCTCGGTGGATGTCTCCCTGCCGGATACCCTCACCACCTACCAAGTGTATGCCGTTGCCTTGGCGCAAGATGCCAAATGCTTCGGCTATGCAGAGGCCGACCTCGTTGTCAATCAACCCGTGATGCTTACCCCCGGCACCCCGCTCTTCATGAGCGTGGGAGACCGCCTGCGCCTGCCGCTTACCATCACCAACAACACGGACTCCGACGGCACTTGGACGGTGCGGCTGGAGGGTGCGGATGCCCCGCAGCAAATCACCCTCAAAGCCAAATCCACCTCCACCCTCTATTTTGACTACACCGCTGTAGAGGAGGGCGAGCGCAAGCTGCATTGGGAGGCCTTGGCAGCCACGGGTAGCGATGCCGTGGAGGGCTCGTTTGAGGTGAAGTTCCCCGCCCCCGTGCTGCGGGAGGCTCACCGCCTGGTGCTGCAAGAGGGTGCAGAGCCCCTCAAGGTGGGTGCCTTGCCTGCGGCAGAGCTGGCTACCTCCACCCGTGGTAAGGTAGAGGTGCTCTTGTCTGCCAACCCGCTGCTGCACCTCAATGAGTGTATGGAGCTCACACTGGGGCAGGGCTATGGTAATACGGAGTGGTACGCCACCTCTCTGCTGCCGTGGATGCTGCATGAGCGCATGGCGCCGTTCAGCCCCGTGATGGCTGCCGTGCCTGCCGCAGAGGCTCGCCGTGTGGTCAACAAGGGTGTGGAGCGCTTGGCTAAATGCCAACGTATAGATGGTGGCATGGGCTATTGGCCGGCAGAAACTATTTTCTGCCGCTGTGCAGAGAGCAGCCCCTGGGCCTCCGCCTATGCCGGGTTGGTGCTCAGCATTGCTCAAGACAACGGCTATGCCGTGCCGGAGGAAACACTGCCCCGCCTGCGCAAGTACCTGACCAAGTATTTGGATGAGCAACGCAAGGACCCGGAGGTATGGGCTGCCATGTCTCCCCATATCCTGTATGCCGCAGGCCGCACGCTTGAGGATGATGCCCTGGTGGGAGATGCCCTGCAACGTGCCCTTACTCAATTGAAGCAGAAAGAGGACGGCTCTTATGGCTTTGTGGCGGTGTATAATCCGCATGTTTGCTACATGTGGTGGTTCAACTCAAGCAAGTCTGCCGCCAGCCTCAATTTCCTGGCAGAGATGCATAAGGACAAGGATGCCCGCCACGAGTCCTTCCTTAAGTGGATGCGCTGCGTAGGGCATGACTACCGCCACGCCACCACTTGGGATGGCGGCTGGATGCTCATTGCCCTGCATGAGTACCTGCGCCTTACCCCTGCCGGTAATCAGCAGGCTACCGTTACCCTGCAAGATGGTCAGCAGCTCACTCTGAACAACGGCCCCACGGAGTACACCCCCGCCCATACCCCCACCTTGGGAGAAATCCCCACCACCATTGCTCCCACCAAGGGTACGGCTTATGTGAGTGTCAAGTTCCGCGCCCAGCCCAATCAAACAGAGTACCCCGGCGTTACCGAAAAAGGCTTGCAGGTAACCCGCATTTATGAAAAACGCGGTGAGGATGGCGCCTGGCGCCCTGCTACCGAGTTTAATGTGGGTGATGTAGTGCGTGTTACCCTTACCTGCGCCAAGGGTGAGAAGGATCTGGAGTACTTTGTGCTGGAGGATTACCTGCCCTCTAACATGGAGGCTCTCAACCCCGCCATTCCCTCTCAATCCGCCGGGTTGGAGTGGCAGCCCTGGAGCCAGTGGTTCGATAACCGAGAGTTCCAAGCCCACCGCGTGCGCGGTTTCTGCACCCGTTGGGGTGGTAGAGACCTGCTCAACATGAGCTACTATGCCCGTGTCAAACGCGCGGGTGAGGCCATGGCCCCCCCGGCCTCCGCTCAGTTGATGTACGAGCCGCAAACCTACGGGCTCTCCCCCAATACCAAGGTTATCAGCAAATAATATACACCATTCAGCGTGCGGGGTGCTTTGCCCCGTGCGCTGATCTTTCTCATCCTCATACCATGAAAACGCGTTTTTATTCCGGTCTGTTCGCCTCCCTCTGTGCCCTGAGCCTTACCATGTGCACGGAGTCAGAACCGACTCCGAATACGGAGCCTCAACAAACCAACGCAACGGAAAATAAGGGCTCACTCTCCTTCCATGAAAGTTGGTCTGAGCAGCAACGTGCAGCTCTGTTACGCATGTACTGCATGCTGCGTATAGATGTACCTGCAACCATGGCAGATACCTTTGCCTTGGTAGAGGCTATGGAAGACGTGCTGGCAGAGCTCGTGGCCGACAATTTCAGGGACTGGGATGAAGCCGAGTTTGAGCGCATGTACCAAGAGGCAAGAAAACAATGCCCGCCGTGGGTTGACATTGCCGGTCAAATGGCTATTGCCCCATGGCTTGAGCTGCTTAAAGAAACTGCCGCAACCGGGCGGGGAGATGTGTATGGCAAAGACGGTTCCTCACTTGCTTGGCTCGCAGTGCGCTTGGGCATGCCGGATATGGTTAAAGAGCTCGTGCGCCGCGGGGCAGACCCCAACCATCCCCCCGGGTATGGAGGGTGCGCGAATCTCCATTCAGGAAGATTTGTTGTCGCCCCTTGTCATGCATTCCCCCTTGTGTCAATCTGCGGATATGTCCCCGCAAGTCCGCAAAGAATTGGTGGATTGGTTGCTGGCTAACGGTGCAGACCCCAACAAGAGCCATGCACCCACGTTGTTATTGTATTGTTCGGTGGGGGCAGGGATACATCAGAGCACTTTGTGCGCCGAACCCATATTGCTTAAGCTGGAATCCATAGAGCCTGCGGAGCAATGGAAACTTGCCATGCATTTGCTGCGGTATGTTCCTGATAACGGCGCATTGTTTGAAAAATTGCACAACAAAGGCTTGCTCCAAGTGCAGAATATGCACCTCTACGGCAATATCCTGAGCGATTTATGTAAAATGCTTTTTGATACGGAAACAACCCCGGATATTCCGCAAAAGATGCAGTTGCTCCTC
The DNA here is from genome assembly GCA_017399165.1 of Akkermansia sp. GTDB lineage: Bacteria > Verrucomicrobiota > Verrucomicrobiia > Verrucomicrobiales > Akkermansiaceae > Akkermansia. Next base: position 706 of record JAFQEF010000074.1, on the reverse strand, counting down.
AACCTCGGAGTCGACCCGAATGCCATGCCCGAGATTCTCGAACAAGACGACTTCGAATCTGAAGAGGCATTTGAAAAATATATGGAGCCATTCGAAGATTATCCGCCGCTTCATCCCTTGACGAGTATTTTATACCACATGGATGACAATGAAGACGTGTCTTTGCAATGTTTGGAAATGTTGTTGAAGGCCGGGGCTACAACGGATGTGTATGAGTCGGAGCTCCCCGACAATCCCCAACTCCGCGAAAAAATCGTTGCGCTCATGCAGCAATATCATCTCCCCGTTCTGCCTGATGAAGCGGATCATGAGGTGTATGAAGATGAGGACGATGAGGAAGAACCTGAGGAGGAATACGATGAATAATCCCCCGGCAAAAGCCCGGTAAATGGTAATTTGTGCATCTCTAAAAACTCAACAAAAACTATTTATCTTGCATCCTACGGATCTCCGGCCCCCTACAAATTGGTAGTTGTGGGGGAGAACCCGCGAGCGGTAGCGAGCCGACTTTTTGAGCCCCGCCGAGGGGCGAAAAAAATATCATACCCGCGGGCGAATGCTCGCCGAATTTAATAGCCCCCGCATGGGGGCGAAATAGCTTAGGCAGGGGCGTAAGCCCCTGCACGTGGAAATAATAACCCCGAGCCCGGAGCGACGGAGCGAAGCGACGCAGCGTAGGCCGACAGATGTGTATAGCGTAGGGCGT
>JAFQEF010000073.1 GCA_017399165.1 Akkermansia sp. | reverse complement strand
TTCGCAAAATAAGCATTGCTATCTCAACGCTTACTGCCGTAATTACACCAGTAACTTATGCAAGGCTTTGCAACATTGCGCCGCAGGCGCCTAACTCTGAAAATTCGTATTTCGTATATCGTAATTCGTATTTACAAATTGTCATTTAGCGAGTTATTCGAGGTCCCCGGATTTAGCATTTACCTCAGTTTGAACATGCCGGGGCCGGAGTTACCTTAATTTGCTGCGGGGCAGAGAGGCCGTAGACCTGTGGCTCATACATGAGCTGAGCAGAGGCCGGGGGAGCTGTGGCAGAGCCACTGAACACCGCGCGGGCATGGTATTGCAGGGTAACGACATCTTGCCCGGGGAGCTCGAAGTGCTCGCTCACTCTATCCCCGAGCTCAGCGTAGCTATCCGCATCCTGCAATTTAAAGCAAGCGGGCGGGTAGTCCTCCACCAGCACATACTGAGCCCCGGGGTGAAGCACTACGCATTGTACGGTGATGCGCACCTCATCCCCCACGCAAAATTCCGTAGCGGGCACCCACGTGCCGTTGGCGGCTCGTTTTTCATAGGTGCGGGTGACATGCAGGCCCTTATCCGACACGGCCGTGGCAGGGAGATTACGGGGCACGGCACGGGCACGTACGGTAACATAAGCGCAGCCTTGCGTGCAGCATAACGAATCTGCCTCCACGGCAACGGGCTCAAGCCCCACGGAAAGAACGCGGCCATTCTCCAAAGTGAGTTCTGCATGGTATTGTTGCTGTGGCACGCGGCGCAAATACTCCTGCACTGCCACAAACACCCACGCGGCATCTTGGGCAGAATGGCAACCGGCATACGCACTCACCGCCTGTAAGCGTCTCTGTAATTCTGCGTTGGGCTCAAGCTGCGGGTTTTGCAGGGCATGCAGGGTGCGCATAGACTCTGCCACGCACGCTGAATACGGAGTTTTGAAGGCATTACTTTCATAGCGTTTCTGTCCCACAGCACTGTGCAGGGCAGCAACCTGCATGGCAGCATTACCCAAGGTGCGCCCAACGGCATAGTGAAGCGCCGGGGAGCAATGCTGCCGGTTTTCGGCATCCCACTTGTGTTGCAAATAACGGCACAGAGCCGCCCACGGCTCTTGCGGCAGAGTGTAGCCGAGCTCTTGAGCCATGGAGAACACCATGGCCGCATGAGCAGAGACCCAAAATGACGAGCTATTGTCATCCGCCCATGTGCTCAGGCCTCCATCCTCATTCTGCCGCTCAAACAGCTCTTCTATGCCTGTTTGAACACGCAGGGCGGCATCTGCCGGGCTAACCCCGCCCACAGCCGGATGCAACGGTGCCAGTGTATCATACAACAACCATGGCAACAGGCCGCTTGCCCGTTGCTCCGTGCTGCCGTGGCGATACTCATACGCCGCTTCTATGTACGGGCTCAGATATTGCAGCGGATTCGCAGATACCACCGCCTCTACCTTGCCGCCACGCAGCTCGGCAGACACTACGGCGGCAGGGCTCAGGGTATCCCCCGGCTGCAAGCGTGCGTGGTGAATCTCCCGCAGCAGCGGGGCAGGAAAACGCACATTCACACGGCTCTCCACGGCATCTCCGCCATGGGTACCTACGGCTTGCCAGAGCAGGGTTTGCTCACCCTCTGTCTCTGCATGAACCGTTGAGTACAGAACGGCGGATTGCCCTGCTTGCAGAGCCACCTGTAGCGGGGTATCTTCTCCGGGCATGGACACCGCCCACACACCGCTCTGCTCCGTTCTGTTGGAGATAGTAAGAGGCAGGCACAGGGAATCTCCCACACACATGCCAAGGGGGGTGCCGGCGGTCAGCATCAGGGGTTGATTGACGATAAACTCCGACTCTGCCACACCACATCCGTTCCCATCCGCACTCACAGCCACCGCATATACAACATACGTGGTCAAGGTATCGGCTACGGCGGCTTCCACATGAAAACAGCCGTTAGCATCTGCCTGCACCGTTGGTAACCAAATGGGCGTGGGTGTAAAATCCGTTCTCAAGTACGGTTCGTACTCATCACTCTCGGCATGCCAAGCATCATCTGCGGCCCCTAAACCACTGCCAATTGCGCCGAAACAGGCTCCCTCCATCTCCCACTCATTTGCACCGGGCGGCAAATCTCCATTACCACTGAATCCTTTAGAAGAATCCGGCCAAAGATGTTGCGGCTGCAACAAAGTAACCATGCCGTATTCCTTAGGCCAAGAAAGTGAATACGAGCAGTACCCATCCTCATCTCCATAGTGCAGCATGCTCACATCGTGATACGGCATTTTCCCGCAAAGGCGATGCCGCAGCATCAATATTTGCGGGGAATAAATGCTGTTGAAGACCAAATCATCAAACAAACCGGTGTGGCTCCCTACATTACGTACAGGCGCAAGTGTGTATGAATAGGGGGCGGGACGATATTTATCCAGCATGCCTTTATCCACAGCATACAGACAAACGGCAGCATGAGCAGCCGGGGAGCCATCCGCCCGCCGTACGCAACCGCTGATACTCACAGCACTACCGGGCAACACAGCCTGCTCGGGGGTATGCAGCTCTACCGCCAACTTCTCTTCCCGCGGGGGGATACAGATACGGGTATCCTCCATATTTGCAGGGGTATAAAATCCCTGCTCATTTTTCTTAAGGGGGATAACCAGAACATTTACCATACATGCCGTTTCTTTGCTCTGCAATGCAACAGCCATGGCAGTTTCACCAACCTGCGGTTTCAGCATGACGGTGCGGATGCCGTGTTTGCTGCGCAATACTACCAAATACTGCTCTGCAGGCTCCTTGCGTATCGGCAAAAAGAGCTGTTTACCATCCGTCGTAATATCTGTTACCGTACTCGATGACGAAGGCGTAGAGCATGAATCCTCGGAAATATACTCATCTGCGGTCAGGCGAACACGTCTTCCATCCGCATCCGCAGCAGAGAACTCAAGCTGCACCCACCTGCCGATTTGTATGTACTCGGGGTGGCTCCGACGAAACTCCTCCACAATTTCTCGCCACGGCACAGCTATTCCCTCCTGAGAATGAGGGGGTACGCGGAGTACCGACTGATGAATGCATGTAACCTTTTTACCCGTTACAAGAATACCGTTGGGGAGTTCATTTGTCACGTAAACGGGGATGGACACCTGCCATTGAACCGCCTGCTCATGGTCCGGGGGAGTTCCGCTTGAAGAATCGGCGCATAACAAATGCCCCTCATTGTAATGCAAACTCACCCCCGCAGGGCACCATTTTTTGCGAATCCCATAAATGCTTTCGGTTTCCTCTCGTTCATTCGTTACCTTAACATTGGCATAAAAAACATTTTGTTTGGTTTTATCCATACCGGAAAAATCACCCAAACGGAACACATGAGATGCCTTACCTTCTTTATTAAGCGCAACCTGTACGGGCGCCTTGTTAGCTTTTCTCCAAGAGGAGGGTGACAATTGAATTGTTGCCGTACCGTTGACCGGGGTACCATTAAAATCTTTTGCCTCAACATAAACTGTAGCATGCTCGGCGTTCACACCCGGTATTTCCACGCCGGCAGAAACCTTAAAGCTCTTACGCTCTACATCCTGAATAATAATCAGGTCAGAGGTTAACACCTCATCCCCGTCTTTAACGAAAATACGCATGTATGGCTCATCCTCATCGGCATCTGTGGGCAGTGTTACCTCCGCATGGAATACACCATACTCATTCACCGGCACCACAAAGTCCGGAAACAGTTGAGGACTCGATGCTATGGTTACCTCTTTCAACGGTGATAATTGCAAAGAGCCATCCGTACGCACCGTGCGCACCGTGCCGAACAAATGCACAATTTCACCGGGGCGGTACACCTGCCGGTCTGTCAACATGTTTGAAAAAGAGCATTGTTCGTCATCACACATGCTCATGTTCCAAGAGCTGTCCAGGTGAGCCTCCGAAAAGTCATCACCGTTCACCACCAGCACCCGGCGTTCTTTACCTTCTTCATCAAAGGGAAAGCCGATAACACCTTGGCGCAAGGTTCCGCTCATCTGCTCCGTCCATACGTCGGCATCTTCATCGTATGAATCCCCGTTGCGCATAAACACACGCACCTGCGCCTCTTCAACGGGGCGACCATCCGATAAATGATGAGCCACCACCGCATGTCTACCAACAGACACGGCCAAATCTGTCAGATGGACGAGGTAATACACATCATCATAATAGTGCGGATACGTATTCGTATCATCGGGTGCGTGGTGCACGGCACGCAGGTGCAGCAGGTACATACCGGCACGCAGCGGGGTTGTGCTCAGGTCATCCAAATCCACGCAGCACGGCACGGGGCGCAAGCCGTTCGGCTGCAGTGCATACGCTTTCTCCGGGCCGAAAGAATCTTTTAACAACGCAAGCATTGCCCTCTCTTCCTCTTCATCAGAAACCGGTAAATGACGGCGCACGGCGTGGTAATGTTCGTACGGCACACAAGCCAAACGGGCTATTACTTGCTCACAACCAATGCACTTTGTGTCAAACTTATGTTCACCCACAAAAGGTATCGTCAAAGGCTCCTCCGCTTTCCACGAGGATAACATAACAGGCAACGCAGGCTCCAACACTTGAATCACGCCATGGCACACATGCGGCTGCTTCATCTGCAAACCTTTGAGTGCACGGGTACCGGCCGGCACGGTTGCGGTTATGGGTTGGGGCAAATGTGCTAAACCATCCACCCGCACCACCAGGCGCTCTGTCCACGGTACAGGAAAACTCACACGCTGCTCCGGCTGTGGTGCGGAATAAGGAGATTCTGTGTGCAGAGTAAAAGTAATCTCTTGCCCGTTCAACACCATCTTTTTAACAAGTTGGCCGGGCACATTCTCCGCCACGGCATCACCGCAGCGCAACTCCAAGGCACGGAAGAGAGCGGGCACATCAGCCTCTGCCAACGGCGCATTAAACAGCAGGCCCAAACACAGTTGCTCCCGCCCCTCGAACCGCGCCAAAGCAGCGCGAAGCTCGGCTTTCAACTCTGCGTCAAAAAAGCCGGCACAGCTGTTCAACTCCAATTGATAGCGTTCTGCATCATCCGAGCCGAACAAGCTCCACTCCTCTGCAATGGGGTGCTCCGGGCGCACCAGAATAAACCCGGGCACCACGGTTTCCGGGGTGAGGGCAGCCAGTTCTTCCAACGTGGCTTTAGCGTATACTTCTCTCAACACAAGAGGGCGCAAATCACACACCCGAGCCGGTTGGGCCACACCACGCACGCGCTGGCGACTCTTACGCAGTAAAAACTCAAAATGCATGCTCTTGACGGCATCGGGTGTCGCGGCGTTGTAAAATTCGTGTTTAGGTGTCAACAGAACCACCCCGTTTTCCTCACCTTCTATCAACACTTGCTTATGCTCATACGACTCTTCTAACATGCACGCAGGTGAGCAGAATTCAATCTCTGCGTTTTTCATGGCATTACCGCTCAGATACTTGCGACACCCCGGCTTAAAACTCAACTTATAGCGAGTCTTCGGCAGCGTCCCTTTGCGGTACATAATGAGCAAGGTGCCGGATGATTTCCACTCCAGCATCGGCAGCGGGCCATCGCCCGTTACATCAAACAAAGTACTTTCTTCTCCGGGGGCATCACGATTTTCTCGGCGTTGTTCCCGTTCATCCGCCACCGGTTCGGTAAACTCTATTTTTTGACCGAAGCTTGTGTACGATTCATCGTTTGAGAATGACTTTGTGTATCTATCGTAGATTTCATCGGGCTCTTTCAATTCGCCTGCCCACGCACTCAGCGTCAGCAGCCCGGGTATCAGATATTGTAAAAGGCATTTCATGGCAGTACTCCGTAATGTATGTACTACATATAACAAACTCCAGCCACTGATTCAAGCTTCAAAGTGTTACAAATGTGTTACAACTGCGGGTAGTACATGCCCTTGCATGGGTTACGCGCCCTCAAGGCACGGGCGGTAGCCTATGCAAAGCTCTGCATCCCCGCAACGGCCTCGGCGCAGCGGCGGCCATCCAGTGCGGCGGATACAATGCCACCGGCAAAGCCTGCCCCCTCTCCGCAGGGGTAAAGCCCTTGTAATTGCGGGTGTTGCAGGGTTTCTTTATCGCGCGGAATCCGCACGGGGGAGCTGGTGCGGGTTTCGCAGCCTATGAGCAGGGCATCCTCCCCGGCAAAGCCACGCAATTTGCGGTTAAAGTGTTGCAGGCCCTCTTGCATGCGCCATGCCACTTGGGCGGGGAGCAGAGCGTGCAGATCCCACGGGGTGAGGCCGGGCTCATACGTGGTAGTGGGCAAGGTGGCGGATACACGGTGCTTCAAAAAGTCTTGCACGCGCTGGGCGGGGGCTTTTTGCTGCCCGCCACCGGCCAGGGAGGTAGCGGTTTCCAACGCGCGCTGGTAAGCAATGCCCGAGAGCACGCCGTGCTCTGCCGCAAAGGAGTCCGTATCTTGCGGTTCCACCGTTACCACAAAGCCCGAGTTGGCGTAGGGGGAGTTGCGCTGCGAGAGCGACATGCCGTTGACCACCACCTCATCTGCCGCTGTGGCAGAGGGCACAATATGCCCGCCCGGGCACATGCAGAAAGAGTGCACGCCGCGGTCCTCAATTTTGGTAGCCAAAGCATAACGGGCAGCAGGCAAGCCATGTGGGCGTTGCTCGCCGGGGCGCAGGTGGTACTGCGCAGCATCGATGAGTGCCTGCGGATGCTCAATGCGCACACCCACGGCAAAAGCTTTGCGCTCCAGCAACAGCCCCTCCTCATGCAGCAGGCGGTATACGTCTCTTGCGCTGTGGCCGGTAGCCAATATAACGGCATCAGCGGGCCATTCCCTGCCGTCCGATGAGCGTACACCCAGTAAGCGTTTGCCATCTGCAGAGCGCAACAGGCCACACATGCGTGTTTCAAAATGCACCTCACCCCCGGCATTGAGGATGCTATGGCGCATGGCTTTAATGATGTCGGGCAGGCGGTCTGAGCCGATGTGGGGGTGGGCATCCGTCAGAATTTGCGTGGATGCACCGTGTGCCACAAAGGTTTCATACACCTCCATCACGGGGCCTCGCTTGGTGGCACGGGTAAACAACTTGCCGTCCGAAAACGTGCCGGCACCGCCCTCCCCAAAACAGTAGTTAGACTCTGCATTCATGCCACCAAACTCCCCCAAATGCAGGGGTTGCAGGTCAAAACGGCGGGCGGTGACATCCTTGCCGCGCTCCAGCACAATGGGGCGCAGGCCCAGCTCCAAACAACGCAGGGCTGCAAACAAACCACCGGGGCCACTGCCCACAATCACCACGCGCTTGGCGGTGTCTGCAAGCGGGGCGTAGTGGCGCACAGGCTGCTCCGCAGGCGGCAAGGGCTCATCCACCCCCACTAAAAGGCGTAATTGCTTGCAAATGGGGCGTCTGCGGGCATCTATGCTTTCTTTGAGCAAGCGCATACCCATAACACGCTTGGGGGAGAGCTGCAATGCCTGTGCCACGGCTTTGCGGCGTGCATCCGCAGCATCTGCTTTTTTGAGCGGCAGGTGTATGTCTACCTCGGTAATCATGACTCTGTATCAATGCATTGTTGCATGCAAAGGGCGGGTGACACATCCCCGGGGGCAGAGGATGCCATCTCTTGCGCAGGCACACCCGCCACAGTGGTGTGCGGGCGAACATCGTTCAACACAACAGATGACGCGGCTACCTTGGCGCACTCGCCAATCTCTACACGCCCCAACACTTTGGCACCGGCACCAATAAGCACCCCACTGCGCACAATGGGGTGGCGCGCCCCGCCTTTTTCTTTACCCGTGCCGCCCAGTGTTACCTCATGCAGCAGGGAAACATCGTTCTCGATAATGGCGGTTTCACCCACCACAAAGCCCGTGCCGTGGTCCAGCAGAATACCGCAACCTATTTGTGCAGCAGGGTGAATATCCACCCCGAACACCTCGCTGCTGATGCTCTGAAACAGCAGGGCAAGCAGGTGCCGCCCCTCCTGCCACAGCAAGTGTGCCACACGATAGGTGGCCATGGCATGAAATCCTTTAAAAAAGAGCAAGGGCTCCAACGCGTTGTGACAAGCGGCATCTCGCTCTACCACGGCTCGCAAATCAGCCGCCATGCACTCCACCGTTTGAGGGTTTGCTTTGAGTATGGTACGTATCAGGGGCTCCAGCTCATCTCTGCCCATGTCTCGGCGGGAGAGCTTGCGAGCCAAACGCACCGCCACGGCATTGCCCAAGCTTGTGCGGCTGAGCACCACGTCATCCAAAATACCCATCAACTTGGGCTCCTTGCTTGCAGCCTGCTCGGCCTCGGCATACAGCTCTTGCCATACACTGTCTGCCAAGCCGCTAACGGCGGGTACCATCTTTTCCGGGCGTATCAACATTTTCACTCCGGGGGGATTCCATTGAAAAACTCAGTCCTCCACGCAACATTCACGCAGCAGGTCATCCAAACGGTAAGTCATCTCTGCCAAGGCTTTGCGGGCCTTGGTGTCCGGCAGCAACCAAAGTACTTCTCTTGCCTCCTCATTGCGTGCCAAGCCCTCTGCTACAGAGAGGCGAATAGCCTCGCTGAAGGCCTCCGTGCCCCGCAAGGCGGCGTAGTCAATTTCCTCATGCCGCTCAATACAGTTGCGCACCTGCTCTGCCACATCCTCCCAAGAGGACTCCATCAAAAAGAAAACCGGCAGAGTAAGCTTGCCCTTCTCGGCATCCGTACCCAAAGTCTTACCGGCATTTTCGTCCGTACCGGTCAGGTCCAGGCAGTCATCATAAATTTGGTAAGAGATACCCAGCAGCGTACCCATGCGGTTGAGTTGTTCTACCATCTCATCATCAAGTCCTTGCAGATAAGCAGCCCCGCTCATGGCAACGGCGAAAAGTGTGGCCGTTTTTTTGCGGATAATTTCGTAATAGACTGCACGGCTCATCTCGGCATCCCACAGGCGGGAGGACTGCTCCACCTCACCCTGGCACAAATCTCTCATGGCCATGGCCATTTTACGGCAGAATTTGCTGCCGCCAATCTCTGTACCCATCACAATGGCCTGCGCCATGAGGGTATCCCCCAGCAATACGGCCAACTCATTACCCCACAGTGCATTGGGCGTGGGTTGGTCTCTGCGGGTATCGGCCTTATCCAACACATCATCATGAATCAGAGATGACATGTGGGTCATCTCCAGCAGGGCAGCAAAGGTGACATGTTCTTTTTTGATACCACCCGTGGCGGCTGCCGTAAGCAACACTAAACCGGGGCGCAGCATTTTACCCTGCCCGCGGCACACCTTGCGCATATACTCACGCACATGGGGCTCAAACTCCTCCGTTTGCGCGGCAATCTCATCCCGCACCTTCTGAAGCTCTTTGTTGATGAGCTTGAGGTGTGATTTTTTTTCACGCAATTTACTGAAAAAGGGAATAGCCATTATAGTGGTGGTACAGCCGCGCAAATTTGTTCTTAAGCCATGCGCGCAGCGAGTTTAGCAGAATTTGCCCGAATTGGCAATCTTTATTTATAAATTTTACACGAAGCGCAAAGTAAAACATGTGACCCAAAGTTTCGGGAAATTCGTATTTCGCATTTCGAGGACCTCTAAAAACTCAACCAAGCCAGTAATCTTCCATCCTGAGACTTACCGAGGTCCCTACAAATTGGTATTTGTGGGGGAGGAGGCGAGCGTTAGCGAGCCGAATTTCAGAGCTCGTGAAGCGGGCGAAATTTCAAATAGCGAGTGGTGGAGCCGCGCAGCGGCGCAACCACTCGAATTAATTAATTATAAAGGGAACCCGTGAAACGGGTGACACTTAAGTCATGTTAAAATCCATAGAGATAGATAATAAAAAAACGCTATGATAATCTGAGCACATAAGCATGGGTGTCAACTCGGA
>JAFQEF010000072.1 GCA_017399165.1 Akkermansia sp. | reverse complement strand
GAGCATGTCAAGGTAGTGCGCCCCGAGCCGGTTAAGGTTATTCGCCCTGAGCATGTCAAGGTAGTGCGCCCCGAGCCGAAAAAGCAAGATTGCACCTGCACCCCGAAGTGCACCTGCACCCCCACACCGGGTAAGCCCGCCTGCTGCGCCCCCGCTCCCCAACCGGCACCAACCCCTCAGGCAAGCACAGAGCCAAAACCCTTCTGCGCCCAGCCGTGCAATTGTGGCCCCGCCCCCAAGCCCTGCACTTGCACACCCGATAAAAAGTGCGGCCCCTCCATTGCACCCGAACAGGAATGCATCACCATACCTGCAGAGCCCGACACCCCCGTGCTGCCCACCCCCGCGCTCGATGCCATGCCCGCCCCTGCCCCCGCCAGCCCCTTAGCAAAGCCTTGCGAGGCTAAGGTCATTATCAACGGTAAGGAGGTAATGGTACCGGTTGACGCCCGTCACATCAAAATCACCATTGGCGAGGACGGCAAGCCCGTTATTACCCACTAGGAGGAGAAATAAAAAATCCCCGAATATTACTATCTCTTTTTGAGCCCACGTAAGTGGGCTCTTTTTTTGGGGAGGATTCAAGCTTTAGCCCCCTTCCGGAGCTCTGATTTCAGCCAACATTCACCACATTATGCCCCGTAAATGGCTGTTTGAGCACCTCGAAAAACTCGCCAAATGGCAATTTGTTTATATCGTAGGGTGGGACTTCAGTCCCACTTTCATGGTGGTATACCTTGATAATATGTTGGACTAAAGTCCAACACTCCGATAGTATTCGCCCCACAACTACCAATTTAGCCGGCAACATAGTCAAAGCCTCTAATTGTTCCCACGCATTACCCCGAACAGCGCTTTAGAGAACACAATTTTGCCTTCCGGGAGAAACAGGGCATGGATTGACGAAATATAAGCTTGCCAAGCGAGCAGAATTTGATAATCTTAATTAAAGATGAGACTCTTGGCATACCTGATGGTGATGCTGTTGAGCCATACGGCCGTGGGGCAGATATTTGACCCACCCCCGCTCGACCCCAATCCACTGCTGGAAGGCACCCTGCACACCCGGGGCGCCCCGATGGTTGTGCCCACGGATTCCGGCGATACGGACAGTGCCGATACCCTTGTACCACAGAACATTGCATTCTCCAAGCAACGATTCAAAACCCCGGCGGTAGCCAGAGAAAAGACGCGTGTTGCCGTGTTGGGGTACCACAATTTCAGCGAAACAAAGGGGGTAACACGCATGTTGATGCGTACCTCTGAGCTGCGCAGCCAAATGGAGCGCATTCGGCAGTCCGACTACAGCGTCATCAGCATGCAGGAGTTTTTGGAGTGGAGATTCGGCACCCGCCTGCTGCCGGAGAAATGCGTACTCATCACCCTGGATGACGGTTGGCGCAGTGTGTATACGGATGCCTACCCCATCTTTAAAGAGTACGGCTACCCCTTCCACCTTTTCCTGTACACCTCTTACCTCAGCGGGCAAGGGGACAGCATGACGCCGGACATGATCAAAGAGATGCAGAAGGATGGTGCCAGCGTGGGCAGCCACTCTGCCACGCACCCCTACCCGTCCGACTGGAAAAGCGTGCAAAACAAGGGGGAGGAGGCCTACGAGGCCATGATTGACAAAGAGATTGGGGCCACCCGCCCGCAATTAGAAAAGATGTTCGGCACCGTCAACACATACTGCTACCCGGGCGGCTACAACGATGCCACCATGCAGAAAAAACTGCCGGAGTACGGCTATGCCGCCGCCTTTACCGTGTTACCCGGCAAGGTGGATAGCCAAGAGAACCCGCTGTGCATAGACCGCTACATGATATTGGGCACAGACTCAAGCGTGTTTGAGGATGCCATGGACTTTACCACCGCCTCCATCAGCGAGGGGCCTGCCACCGGCTACACCCCGGGGGCCCTGCCACGCAACACACCGCGCCCCACCTTCCAAGTCACCCCGGCACCGGACTCCACCGTGCCCACCACCCTGCCCACCATCAGTGCCAACTTGTCAAATGTGCCCGATATTGACATGAGCACCGTCAGCATGCGTGTCAGCGGGTTCGGCTACGTGCCCCACAAAGTTAACCGTACAGAGCGCACCGTGCAATGGACCGCGCCCTGCCGCATTTATATGCCACTCCTCTCCGTTCACATCTCCTGGAAAACAACAGACGGCACCACACACCGCGCTGCGTGGTCGTTCTTTATAGACCGGACTGTGACGGCCGATTAACCATAACCCATACAATATACATCGATCCGGACTAAACCATGGACTCCGAAGAAACAAAGAAACCCGCTACGACAGAGGATAAGCCCGCTGCCAAGCCGCGCGCACCGCGCAAGTCTGCCCCCCGCAAAACCAAGGAGCAGGCCCCCGCCCCCGCAGCAGAGAGCACCCCTGCCCCCAAGCCCACACGCAAGCCGCGCACCGGCAAAAAGGCTTCCACCCCCACACAGGATAAGCCTGCCGAAGCCGCCGTTGCCCAAGAGGCCACCCCCGCCCCCCGCAAAACGCGTACCCCCAAAAACAAAGCAGCCAAGCAAGAGCCCAAGGCCGATACCCCGCGCCAAGAGCCGCAGCCGGCACCTGCTCAACCTACGGTACAGCAAGCACCGCAGGCCCCCGTTGAGCCCAAAGCCAGCACCCCGCGCCAACAAGAGCCACAACATGCCCCCAAACATGAGGAGGCACCCCAAAACCGCCCCCACCAGCAGCAACCGCAACCTCAGCGTGAGCAGCAGCCCCGCATCACGGAGGAGCAGAAGTTCGATATCGAGTTCGAGACTCGCAACTTCCCTGCCCCCGAGCCTGCACCCGGATTCGCTGTGCCCGAAACTGTTGGCGGTGGAGAAGGTAACGGTGGCGGCAAAAACCGCCGCAAACGCCGCCGCAACCGTAACCGCAACCGTGATAACGAGCAAAACCCGCAGCAACCCCGCTTCACCACGGATATTGACCCCGATGAGCTGGTGCGCCGTGCTTGGAAGATTTACTTGGGTGAAGTGACGGAAGAAGGGCTTGCCCTGATGGATGACCGCACGGCAACAGAGGCCTCCCGCCGCGCGTTCCGCGTGGCAGAGCTCTTCCTTACAGAGGCGGCCCGCCACCGCCGCCCCACGGCTCCCCCCGCCCCCGAGATTGACCTCATTATTGAGGAAGATGGCTTAGAGGAGTTCTAAAGTGCCACAGACTATCTGAAACAAACGCGCCATGCCCGGTTATACGGCATGGCGCGGTTTGCATTTTTGCCCCTGATGCGGGGCATTTAATAGCGGTAAGCCTCTGCTTTGAAGGGGCCCTCCACCTTAACACCAATGTAGTCTGCCTGCTTTTGGGTAAGGGTGGTAAGGTGCACTCCCAGCTTGGTGAGGTGCAGGCGGGCCACCTCTTCATCCAACACCTTGGGCAGCACCTCTACGGTGTTGCTGCGTGTGCCGCGGTCTTGCCAAAGGGCAATTTGAGCCAGCACTTGGTTGGTAAAGCTGTTGCTCATCACAAAGGAGGCATGGCCCGTGGCGCAACCCAAGTTGACCAAGCGGCCCTCTGCCAACAGGTAAAGGCTATGGCCGTCGGGGAAGGTGTACTTATCCACCTGCGGTTTAATGTTGGTGCATACAATGCCCTCCCTAGCCTGCAAACGGGCAACCTGAATTTCATTGTCAAAATGGCCGATATTGCAGACGATGGCTTGGTCTTTCATGGCCTCCATGTGCTCCAGCGTAATAATATCGCAGTTGCCGGTGGTGGTCACATAAATATCTGCCATGCCCAGGGTATCCTCCACCGTGAGCACGCGGTAGCCCTCCATAGCGGCTTGCAGGGCGCAAATAGGGTCAATCTCCGTTACAATCACCTGGGCACCCAACCCACGCAGGGCTTGTGCACAGCCTTTGCCTACATCCCCATAGCCGCAGATAACGGCTACCTTGCCGGCAATCATCACATCCGTTGCGCGTTTAATGCCGTCGGTAAGGCTCTCTCGGCAGCCGTACAGGTTATCAAACTTGCTCTTAGTTACGGAGTCATTCACATTGATGGCGGGGAACAGCAAGCGGCCATCGCGGGCCATTTGGTAGAGGCGGTGCACGCCGGTAGTCGTCTCCTCAGACACGCCCTTAATCTCGGGCATCCAGCGGTGGAACACCCCGGGCTGCTCCGCTGCAATGCGCTTAAGCAGGGCCTTGATAACGCCCTCTTCCTCGCTCTCGGAGGGGGTGTCTACCCACGTATCGCCGTTCTCCATCTCATATCCCTTGTGCAGCAGCAGGGTGGCATCCCCACCGTCATCCACAATCAACTGCGGGCCCAAGCCATCCTTGTGGCTAAGGGCTTTCCACGTGCAATCCCAATAGTCGGCCAGGGTTTCACCCTTCCAGGCAAAAACGGGTACCCCCGCCGTGGCAATGGCGGCAGCGGCGTGATCTTGCGTGGAGAAGATGTTGCAGGAGGCCCAGCGAACATCCGCCCCCAATGCCACCAAGGTTTCAATGAGTACAGCCGTTTGAATGGTCATGTGCAGTGAGCCGGTAATGCGCACACCGGCCAGCGGCTGCTGCGGGCCATATTTTTCACGGCAAGCCATCAAGCCGGGCATTTCATACTCTGACACCTCAATCTCTTTGCGTCCCCAGTCTGCAAGTGAAATGTCTGCTACTTTGTATTGGGATGTTTCATTCATGCTGAGCCCATTGTACCTTTTATACCATCAAGAGTCAATGCTGAAACGCGTTGTGACAATTTTCGGCAGGCATGCGCCCAATCAGCGCAGGGCGGAGAGATCCGTGCCGTCGGGGAGTTCTGCCAATTTAATACGCCCGGAGGCACCGTGGGCAATGGCTACGGCAGATTTGGGCAAGCCCAGAGTTTTGGCAAGGAAGCTCTCAATCTCCTTATTAGCCTTGCCATCTATGGGAGGGGCAGCAATTTTAAGCTTGAGTACGCGGCCCACTTGGGGGTAATCCTCTTCCCAACCAAGGATTTCATTTTTACGGGCACCGGGGGTAACTTTGAGGGCTATTTTCATGACGGGGTGGAGGATGAGTGCGGCAACAAAGTTGCCAGCACAGGGAGGCGAGACAGGGTTTTACCGCAGGCTGCGGCATGTGCTGCCGTGGGGAGGTCTCGCAGGGTGTGGAGCCCCTCTGTGAGCAAAAAGGGCAGCAGCAACACGTGCTTAGCCTGCATGGTTGGCAGCACTGCGGTGGCCTGCGGCTCTTGGCTGAAATAGCCCACGCACACCTCTGTGCCGGGCAGCAGCTCCCGCAAACGGCGGGCAAACAGAGCGGGCTCGGGTGGGGGCTCTGTAAGGCGAGAGCCATGTGCCACAATCAGCACCCCGGTGTCAGACTGCAACATGGGGCGTATATGCGCAGCAGCTGCCTTGGCCAGCCAAGGGGATGCCCCCAACACGGGCTGATAATACAGCTCCGGAGTTACTCGGCGGGCAGCATAGGCACTGTTGAGCTCTGCCTCTAACTTTGCGCCGCTGGAGTGCCCGCTGAGCATAAACATGGGGTACACCAAAATGGGGGCATCTGCGGGGGGGAGCTCTGCCGTGGCTATGTTGCCCAAATGGCAGCGGTAAACGCGGTCCGACGGCATGCGAATACCGGGTGGGTTAAGACTCAACCCTTTTTCATTATAGCTGACCAGCAGGTAATACCTGCGCCAACGGCGGTGGCGGCGGTACAGGGCAACCACTGCCCCCAGTATGGCCAACTGGGCCAAGCCGAAATGAAAATAAATGAGCCGACGCAGGTAGGTGGCGGTGGCCGGCTCCAAAGCGGGGTCCGCCAAGCGCGCACCACAGCTTACCGAGCCCCACAGGGCCGTGGCGAACAATAAGGCGCACAGGAGCAGCACCAACTTGGTGGTATTGATTTTCATGATTCAGGGGGGGAGGAAAGTGTTCTGACTAAAACGGCTCGCAACCTCTGTGCCGAGGGGCTGCGAGCCGAAATCCGAATTAAGGCGTTGTATCAGGCCTTGGCATCTTGCTCATCCTGAGCCTGCAGCTCGGCGCGCAGATTGTGCTTCTTATCGAAGGCAAGCACCACCGGGGAGGCAATGAAGATGGAGGAGTAGGTACCCACGAAGATACCCAGCAGCATGGCTACCGAGAAGTCGAACATGGACGGCCCACCCAGGAAGATGAGCGAGATAAGCACCGCGATGGTGGAGATGGAGGTCAAGAGCGTACGAGACAGCGTGGTGTTGATGGCCTCGTTCATAATGTCCTTGAGGTCCTCATTAGGCTCTGCCGTGCGCAGGCGCTCGCGGATGCGGTCGTAAATAACGATGGTATCGTTAATGGAGTAACCGGCCACGGTAAGGAAGGCACCGATGTGAATGATGCTCAGCTCCGTACCCAGCAACACTACCAGCGCAATGATGGCCAAAACGTCGTGCACGGTGGATACAAAGGCACCCATGGCGAAACTCCATTCGAAGCGGATGGCCAAGTACAGAGTAATACCCAACATACCGGCCATCAATGCCCAGCAGGCGGTCTTGAGGAAACTGGATCCCAATGCCGAGCTCACGGAGGATACGGCGGCATCTGCCTCAAGCTCTTTCATGCCGGGAACATCGGCACTCAACTTGGAGATCACCTTATCAGCATCTCCCTCTGCCACACGAATCTTGATAATGCGGGAATCCGTACCGCTGAACTCCTGCACGGTGGGTTTCTTGGCCAGTTGCATACCGTTTACGCAGGATTCCACCTCGTCAAAGTTTACTTTGGAGTCACCGGGCACAGCGTACTCAATGTTGGCACCACCGGTAAAGTCCACACCCAAGGCACCGGTGCCGCGCACGAACACGCCGTATGCCACCATGCCGGCAATAATGAGGATGGAGCTCCACGCTGCCACCTTGCGGTACTTCATGAAGTCGATAATCTTGCCCGCCAACGGAGCCTTGGCAAACTTGATGTCTTTGATGAGCTTGTACTTCTCAGCAAAGAAGAAGAGCACGCGTGTTACCACGATAGCACCGATAAGGGAGGTAAGAATACCCACGCTGGTGGTTACGGCGAAACCCTTAATGGAACCACTGGCCAGCCAGAACAGAATCACAGCCGTGATAAGGGAGGTGATGTTGGAGTCCCAAATGGCGGAGAATGCTTTTTCATACGCCGCGCGCAGGCAGTCAATAAACGGTTTGCCCAGTGCCTGCTCTTCTCTCAAGCGCTCGTAGATAAGCACGTTGGCATCCACCGCTATACCCATGGTCAGCACGATACCGGCGATACCCGGCAGAGTCAGCACGAAGCCGAACAAGCTCATGAGCCCCAACAGTGCCAATGCATTGAAGCTGAGACCCACCATGGCCACGATACCGGCGGTGCGGTAGTACCAGTAGCAGAATGCAAAGATACCCACCATGCCGATGAGACCGGCGATGGTACCCTGGCGCAGGGCGCTTTGTCCCAGCTGGGCAGTCACGCTGTTACGGCCCTCTACCACCAACTCACTGGAGAGCGGGTTAGCCAGTGCCTCAGAGATGTTTTGAGGCTCATTCTTGCCATTAAGGCCACTGATGTTGAAATCTTTATGCAGCACGCTCTGCACCACGGGGGCGCACTTAACAATGCCGTTGAGCACCACGGCCAAGCGGTCCTGCCCCAGTTTCATACTGCTGGTAAGCTTTTGCATGTGGCCGGCACCTTCATTATTAAGGCTCACATTCACGTGGCCGGCACGGGCGCCGTCCGGGTTGGCGGATGACACTTGAGAACCGGTAATGTACACCTCCTTTTGTGTGGCAGCGTGGGGAGTGCGCAGAATCTCATACGTGTAGATGAATCGGCCGTCTTCCGTGGTCATGGGCTCGCCCAAGTCTTCATTAGCGTTTTGCTGGGGCACCAGCTGGTAGTCCGGCAAGCCCAAATCATACGGCAGGGAGCGGTAGCTGCGCACCTTGGTGGGGTCCTTCTCCCCGGTGTCGCCCTCGTTAAAACGGTGCAAAGCTGCCGTGTAGGCATTGGCCTTTTCCCTTACATCCGGCTGAGCCAAAATGCGGCCGGACTCGGGGTGCACATCCAGCAACTCCAGCTTGGCAATTTGGGTAATCTTGGCCACCATCTCATCCATCAGCTTCTTGTTGTTCTCCGTATCGTTGGGGTCAAGCAGGGGGATTTGGATAAGAATCTTGTCGCCACTGTGCAGGATCTGCACCTCTGCGGTGCCGCTGGCGTTGAGGCGTTCCTCCAAAATGTTGCAGGCCTTGGCCATATCCTCCTCCGTGGGGGCTACGGTGGGGTTACCCTCGTCGTCCAGCTTGGGCTGCACGCGCAGCGTCAACTCCTCACCACCCTTAATGTCAATACCATAGCGCATGCCATTGACAAACAGGGAGAGCAAGCAGAATGCCGCCAAGCCTACAATGAAAAAGGCACCTGCTTTTCGTTTGGTGCTGTCAAGCTCTGTAGACAAGTACCAGAAAAACAGAACAATAAGCAAAATACCCGCACCAAAATAAAAGAACGGGGATTGTGTGATGGAATGAAGGAACTGAAGCATGATGATGTACGCTTATGAAGTTTAACCGCTTTATTCTGCCAGCTTTTTAGCGTACGTCAAGCTTGCGGTGTGACAGCGGAACAGAAAAAACATAAAAGGATTGACGATTGCCGATTCCGGCCGCCCCTGCCCCCCAAATTGTCCGGCCGTTGTCAGAGATTGAGCTTGAAAGCAGGCGGTGAAGATGATAGGCTGGTGGCAATGAAGAATTTTCTGATAACAGCTATGGTAGCGGTAGCGGGGTGTGCCGTGGCACAGGCCGCACCGGTGAGCGCAGCAGGCAAGGAGGCTCAATCTGCAGCCAATGAATACAGAGCCGCTGTGATGACTTGCGAAATGGGCTGGTGTTTTGATGCCATGTACCCCCCCATTAAACGCACACTGGCAGACCGCTTGGCCAGCCGCACCCAAGGGGATAACACGGACTACATTATGGGCAAAAAGAAAATGAGCACCGAGCAGGCAGAGGCCCGTATGAAAAAGAACCTGGATGCCCTGCGCGCGCAATATGTGGAGATGGGCCGCCAGATGAAAGCCGGCGGTTTCAAGGTAGAGCGCTTTGTTATTGGTGCCCCGTATGCTGAGTATGAGCTGGTGAGCTCCGGCAGTGCTCTGCGCTCCATCCGCGAGGGCTCCCGCCAGGACCGCTACAAGGCCGCAGAAGACATTAAGCTGCAAGGCGACCGCAGCCGCCTGGTGGTGCTGCCCACTACCCTGTGGTTCAGCGTGCCCGACCCCTCCACCGGCCGCCGTGTGCGCATGGAACGCCGCGATTTCATTTACGCAGTGAGGGATGAAGCCTACCGCGACAACCGCAACACCCGCGGTACGGAGCCGAATAAGTGGTACTTTATTGACAGCAACACCAATGTCAATACCCTGCGCACGTACTTCCCCACCCTGCCGTTGAATATCAAAACGCCCGATACGGGGGATCGTCCGCTGCAATAACTCACTGAGAGCGTCAGCTCGAAATTTCACTACAAGCCACGTAGTGGCTAAAGTTTCACTGAGTGCTCAACGAAGTTTCACCGACCAAAGGGAGGTTTCACCGGAATGCTCATGATGAGCATTCCGCAACCTTCAACAAAAACACCTTGCAGTGCAAGCTGCACCAATAACATGAATAACAAAAAAGGAAAACTCAAAAATGCAGCCATCAAGTTAGCGGTGCAGGCAATCCACTTGTATGATGAAATGCACGGCAAGATGTTTTTTAAAAATCAAATGGCAAAATCTGCTACGAGCATAGGTGCCAATATACATGAAGCTGATTATGCAGAGAGTCATGATGATTTTGTACATAAACTCAAAATAGCACTTAAAGAATGCCATGAGTTCGAGTTTTGGATGCATATTGTCTCAACCTCATATCCTGAATTATCAGAACTCGCATCTAAACTCCGGAGAGAAGCCGGCGATATACGCTATATGCTGATTTCAAGCATTAAGACACTCAACGCATCCGGCAATGAAAAATAAAGCATCATTACGCAGCCCGGCAAGTATATGCACTTTTCCGATTTGCTTAAACGCAAATCGGGTGAAACGTCCGGCTGACGCCGTCAGTGAAACTTTGCAGTTAATGGGTATCATATAAACATGTTTTTATCCCAAACAGAATCAGACTTCTCCCCCACCGGTTTATTATCCGGCGGGCGCGGGTTTGAGTACCGCCCGCAGCAGCAACAAATGGCGGTGGCGGTGGCAGCTGCATTGGAAAACCGGGATGCCCTTTTGGTGGAGGCCGGCACAGGGGTGGGCAAATCTTTGGCGTATTTGATACCGGCGGTGCGCTATGCGTTGGAACACAATCGCAAGGCCGTTATCTCCACCCACACCATTAATTTGCAGGAGCAGTTGTTCCATAAAGATATACCCACGGTGCGCAAGGCCCTGCAGGCGGATTTCTCTGCCGCGTTGCTGAAAGGACGCGCTAATTATTTGTGCCGCACGCGACTTAAACGCGCGCTGGAGCAGGCAACGGATCTCTTTAACCAGGCAGAAACCAAGCAGCTGCATGACTTGCTGGCATGGTCGCGAGACTGCGGGGAGGGCTCCCTGGCAGAGCTGCCGCCCGAGCTGGGTATATCCCCCAAGGTGTGGGCGCAGGTATGCAGCGAAAACCACGTGTGCACCCCACGCAACTGCGGGCCGGACTGCCCCTACCAAGCAGCACGCCGCCGGGTGGATGAGGCACAGGTGGTGGTGCTTAACCACACGCTCTTTTTCGGGCTCTTGGCTCTGGCAGATATGGTGCGCGAGGAGGCAGAAGAGGACTCTTGGGTGGAACAAGTGCCCGCCTTTATCTTCCCCAATGATTTTGTGATATTGGATGAGGCGCACACCATTGAAACGGTGTCAGCCAACCAGTTCGGCCTGGCATTGGGCGAGGCAGATTTACGCTATGACCTGCTGCGCCTGTATAATCCGCACACGCACAAGGGCAGCCTGCGTCATTTTGCCACCCCTAAACTGCTGCACTATGTTGAAGAGGCGCAAACGGCGGCAGAAGAGTTTTTCAGGTGCGCGCGCCTGGATTGCCGAGTGGATGACCACCACGGTTGCGTGCGCCTGCGCCAAGCGGAGTGGACGGAGGATATCTTATCCCCCGCACTGCATGCACTGGAGAGCGAGGTAAAACAAATAGCCCAAGTGGAGGAAAACGAGGTGAGCCGCGCCGAGCTCATGGATATTGTCGCACGCCTGCTCTCCTACCGCAACACGGTGGCAGAGCTCATCAACCTCAACTCGGCAGACACCTCCGTATACTGGGCAGAAACAGAGGGTGGGGAGAAACAATACCTCAACCTGCGCTCTGCCCTCATCAACGTGGCAGACACCCTGCGCGAAAAACTCTTTGAAACCGGCAACACCTGCATTTGCACCAGTGCCACCTTATCCACAGGCAGCCGCGGCATGAGCTATTTTGCCGGGCGAGTGGGGGCAGAATGCGCCCGGACGCTCCAAATCGGCAGCCCCTTTAATTTTGCGGAGCAAATGCGCATTGTCGTGGCACGCAGCATGCCGCCCCCTCCCCCCGCCGGGGATGAGGATGCCTACCGCCCCGCGCTTTTCGACTGGATTTGCCGCTCTTTGGTGGAGTCCGACGGGCGCGCCTTTGTGCTCTTTACCAGTTATAGCCTCATGCGCGATATGGCCACACTGCTGCGCCCTTATTGTGTGGAGCACGGCTGGCCCCTGCTGGTGCAGGGGGATGGTCAAAACCGCTCCGCCCTGCTGCGCGATTTCAAAGAAAATGTGGAGAGCGTGCTGCTGGGTACGGACAGTTTTTGGACGGGGGTGGATGTGCCGGGTGAGGCGCTCTCCCACGTCATTGTCACCAAAATTCCCTTTGAATCCCCCTCCAACCCATTGACCGAGGCACGTATGGAGGATATCACCGCCCGCGGCGGCAATTCGTTCCGCGACTATTCCCTGCCGGAGGCCCTGCTCAAGTTCCGCCAAGGTGTGGGCCGCCTCATTCGCTCCAAAACAGACACCGGCATCATCACCCTGCTGGACTCCCGCATCACCGCCAAATACTACGGCGAGCAGTTTATGCTTGCCCTGCCCGCCAAAGCCCCAAGGCGCTTCGAATGATTTTTAGCATACGTAGGGCATTTACAATTTGGTGACCTCGAAAAACTCAACCAAATGGCAATTTGTAGGGGCGCCCTGAGGGCGAATGCCCGCCGAAATCAGAGCCCCGGCGGGGCGAAATAGCATAGGCAGGTGGTCAAGCGTGCACATAGGGCGCGCGCGACCCCTGCTACCCCCCCAAAAAAAGAGAGAGAGCCCGACGAGCGACGCGAGGAGGCCTACACAATCCCCACGAGGGGTGTTAACCCCGAGCCACACACCGCTCCGGGCTCACGCCCTACGCTATGGTCATCTGTCGGCCTCGTCGCTACGCTCCTCGGGCTCGGGTATGTTTTGGACCATGAGCAGGGGCTTACGCCCCTGCCTATATTATTTCGCCCCACAAGGGGGCTAGGAAAGTACGAAATACGAATTCGGCTCAACCTCCAATTTGTGTGTGGGGATGGCGAGCCGCAGGCGAGCGGAATCCTCAAGCCCCGCCGGTTGGCGGGGCTTCAGTCCCACCTTTTTTTTGCGGTATACCTTGATAATAAATGTTGGACTAAAGTCCAACACTCCGATATCTCACACGCACAGAACTTTATTTATTCTGCTTAAGGAAGTTAATTTTATCTCGCAGCACGGCGGCTACTTCAAAGTCCAGGCGGGCGGCGGCTTCTTTCATCTCTTTTTCCAGCTTGCGGATGACACTTGCGGCATCTTCCTCACCGTCATCCTCTGCCACCATCAGGAGGCCGGCTTCTTCCTCCTCGTCATCCGGGGTGTAGAGGCGCAGGGTGCTTTGGTCTGCACGGGCAACGGTGCGCGGCACAATACCGTGTTGCTCATTATAGGCCAACTGAATGGCGCGGCGGCGGTCGGACTCCTCCACCAGCGCGCGGATGGAGTCTGTGATGACATCGCAAAACAGCACGCACTCGCCGTGTAAATGGCGGGCAGCACGGCCTGCGGTTTGCACCAAGCTGGTTTCGTTGCGCAAAAAGCCCTCCTTATCGGCATCCAATATGCATACCAAAGACACCTCGGGCAGGTCCAGTCCTTCTCTCAGCAGGTTAATGCCCACCAATATATCCACGGCTCCGCTGCGTAATTTGCGCAGAATCTCCACACGCTCAATGGCATCCACATCTGCATGTATATACTCCACATTCAAACCCACCTTGCGCAGGTAGTCCGTTAAATCCTCCGCCGTGCGCTTGGTAAGGGTGGTAACCAGCACGCGCTCCCTCACACTGACGCGTTGGCGGCACAGCTCTATGGTTTTGTCAATCTGCCCCTCCAGTGGCAACAGGGTGATTTTGGGCTCCGGCAAGCCGGTGGGGCGTATGAGCTGCTCCACAATGAGCGGTTGCCCCAAGGCGCGCGGGTTAAAGGCATCCACCGGCGCGGCAGAGGAGTGCGGCGGCACGCGCAGCTCGCTGAGCTTGTGGAAGAATACCCCGCGGAAGTCATCCGGCGCGTGCGTGATGGCTTGGCTGGCTTTCTCATGCCTGGAGTGGGTGTTACCGCGCTTGGCCTTGAGCACGGGTATGTAGCCCTTGTTGCCGGGCACGCAGTTGACATACTCAAAGGGCCCGGGGGTGGCGCTCACATACACCAGTTGATTTTGGCAACGCATGAACTCATCGAACCGCAGCGGGCGGTTATCCAACGCAGAGGGCAGGCGGAACCCGTGGTCAATGAGCACTTGCTTGCGGGAGCGGTCCCCCTCATACATGCCGCCTATTTGCGGCACCGTGGCATGGGATTCATCAATAATCGTCAGGTGGTCCGCCGGAAAATAATCTTGCAGAGTGGATGGCGTGGAGCCCGGGGCACGCCCTGCCAAGTGGCGGGAGTAGTTCTCAATGCCCTTGCAAAAGCCTATCTCGTTGATGAGCTCCAGGTCATAATCCGTGCGCATTTTAAGGCGCTGCGCCTCAATGAGCTTGTTCTGTTTTTCGAACCAAGCCACGCGCTCCGCCAGCTCTTGGCGTATGGACATGATGGCGGGCAGGCGTTTCTCCGGCGAGGATACATACTGCTTAACGGGGAAAAAGAGGTAGCTGCTCAATTTCTCACGCGTGCGCCCCGTGGTGGCATCGATAAGGCTGATGGCATCTATCTCCTCCCCGAAAAACTCCACGCGTATCGCCTCGCCATCGCTTTGCGCGGGGTATATCTCCACCACATCCCCACGCACGCGAAATGTGCCGCGTCTGAAATCAAAATCGCTGCGCTCAAACAAAAGCTCTGTCAGGCAGGCCAACATGGCATCGCGGTCCAGCTCCTGCCCCACATGTATGCTCAGCGTGAGCTCTCGGTAGTCCTCCGGTGACCCCAAGCCGTAGATGCAGCTCACACTGGCCACCACAATCACATCCCGCCGCAGCAGCAGGGAGCGCATGGCGTTCAGGCACAAGCGGTCAATCTCCTCATTAATGGCGCTGTCCTTTTCTATATAAGTATCCGTGCTGGCTATGTAGGCCTCCGGCTGGTAATAGTCGAAGTAGGATACAAAATACTCCACCGCATTGTGCGGAAAAAAACTCTTAAGCTCGGAGTACAACTGCGCCGCCAGCGTCTTGTTGTGAGAGAGCACCAGCACCGGCCTATCCTGCGCGGCAATAATGTTGGCCATGGTAAAGGTTTTGCCGCTGCCCGTTACACCCAGCAAGCATTGGTGCCTGTTGCCGGCTGCAAGAGACTTGAGCAGCTTGCCGATGGCCTGCTCTTGGTCGCCCGAGGGCTTGTAGTCTGTTACCAGTTGAAAGATGGACATACCCGCGCGTCTCCACCACATTCTACCGCGTCCGCCCCCGCCGTGCAAGATTTTTGTGAGTTTGCACCCCGGCATGCAGATACACAAAACGGCTGCTGCATGTTCTCCTTGCAACAGCCATCTTGCGAAAATGAGGGGACCCTGCCTTTAGCGGCGGCGGCGCTTGCCACGCCAATTCATCACGCCGAAGCCTCGGCGTAGGCGGAAGCTTTAGCGGCGGCGGCGGCGTGCTGCCAATCCGGCCAAGGCTAACAGGCTCAGTGTAGCCGTGGTGGGCTCGGGGACGGTAACATAATTAAGCTTTATACCCTCTTCTGATTGAGAAACCCAATAGTATTGACCTGGCTCTGTCGCCTCCTCAGCGCTGTTAATGCGCGTCCAACCCTCAGCAGCGTTAATGGTAATATTGTTCGCAGAAAGTTCATTCATTGATGTATATTTACTCAGCTCAATGAGGGTACGAGTTCCGATTTCGCCCATCCCAAGTGTCGCATCAGCCAGCAAATCAGCCTCAAGAGTCAGTACTTTTGCAGTGTATCCTTCACTTAAATTAGTTCTGTGCTTGTTCAGTATAATCATACCAGATGTACCCAGCACGGCACTTATGCCGGCACCACCTTGGTTATGCGCATAACTAATGGTCAGCACACCATCACAATTAACATTTACGGATTCACCATCATTACCCGCACCACTGTATTTGTCAATAATGAGTGAAGAATCTTTATCTATATTTAATGTGCAACCTTTACCGGTATTATTCTGGAACTTAACCAATTCATTCACTATCATCTGAGAATTTATTAAGGTCAAATTTAATGCCCAACCTTCAAAGTTACGAATACTACCACTGGCATTCGAAACAACAATAGGCTCCCATTTATCAGACCCAGTCATGCCAGGTCCGCTTTCATTACCTACTGTCCAAGTTGTCCCATTTGTCAGAGTCCAATTATCTTGGTTACTCCATTTAGGGCTACTTATGGTGTCACCACCGTTCCATACGAAATCAGCGTGAACGATGCCAGCCAAAGCTATTATTGTTACGATTGTCTTTTTCATTGTTGTGATTTGTGGTTAAAATTGATGGTACCGGCGTAAACGCTTAACACGACAAGCTTTTCGGTAACGCGTGGAAGCATATCTCATTTCGAATGAGATGTCAAGAAAAAAAGTTATGCAAAGTGTTTATTTTTATCATTTTATAGCAATTTAATTTATATTATCTTTATAGGAATATATAAGGTTATCTTTTCTTATTGCTTTTATATTCAGTTCATTAAATAACATCTCATTCGAAAAGAGATAGGCTACCGCGCGTTGCAGCAAAGCAAGAAATAACATATTCTGACGCAGCGTAGAAATTTCAATAAAAATCAACAACAACAATGAAAAAGACAATCGCATTACTTTTAGCCGCAGCAGGCATGGCCATGGGGGCGACAAAGGTTGATTTAACAGGTAAATGGACAGACAATGTTGCCGACATAAGCAATGTTACATTTTCCGGAGGTGAAGCATCCTTTATTTTGACTCTTAATTCAGATGCACTTCGAGCATGGATGGGAAATGAGACCAAGGTTAATACCCCGATTGGATATTTAAGTGGTACAAATACACAAAATAAGTTAACTCAAGCTGGAGCATCGCTTTATGACACCTCTAGTCAAGACGGAATCACTGCTTGGCGCTACAATGAAATGTATAAAGATAACTCTACCGGAGGTAATTCCTATCAAGGCAAGGTCATTTCTCTTAATGACCTTGTAACCGGAGGAATTGATTTTACGTATGCCGTTTATGTTTGCAATATTAATACATCATCCAACTATTCCAAAGTAGTAAGTAATTTATATTTCTTGGACAATGAGTTGGATATAATTGGAGATTATTATACGTCAGGCTCCGCAACTCTGGGGTCTACTTTCATGAAGGATATGGCATATAACAGTTTTACCATTAATCCTACTTACGTAAATAGTGATTATGTGGCTCTTTATAATGGTTTGCTGGTAGGAGAAGAAGATGTAAGTACAGACCAAGAGGTACAACTTGCAGCTATCAAGGAAATGCTTCCTAAGGGAAGTGGAGACTCTGTTCCCGAGCCAGCAACGGCAACGTTGAGCTTGTTGGCCTTGGCGGGGTTGGCTGCACGTCGCCGCCGTCGCTAAAGTATAGGCGCAACAGATGGCAACAGGT
The DNA here is from genome assembly GCA_017399165.1 of Akkermansia sp. Lineage (GTDB taxonomy): Bacteria > Verrucomicrobiota > Verrucomicrobiia > Verrucomicrobiales > Akkermansiaceae > Akkermansia. Next base: position 4,696 of record JAFQEF010000072.1, on the reverse strand, counting down.
CAATTTAGGGGTGTCACCGGCAACGGTGACACCTTTTTGTTTGTAGTCTGTTTAGGTATTAAATGCGGGACTGAAGTCCCGCGCTACGATATCACCGCCCCCGCAAACACCCATTTGTAGGGGGGCAGGAGATAATGTTTAATGTTTAATGTTAAATATGAGTTTGCATAGGCGAGCTATCATGCAAGGCGCATGGCGCCGCGCAGTAAAAATGATTGCCCCCACGGGCGAATGCCCGCCGAAATCAGAGCCCCGGTGAGGGGCGATATAATTCGGCTCGCTAACGCTCGCGGAGGCTCCCCCACAACTACCAATTTGTGAGGCGCCGCTATCATCCGAATCCGAGGTTTGTATATTCGCTCACCCTTATACCAACCATATCAGCACGCCGCCTGCAAGGGGTAGCTATAAACACAAAGCCCCCTGCGACGGATATTACCGAACGCTGTTTTCCCTTGCTTAAGGCGCATTGTATAAAAGGAACTGAATTTCTTTTTTCATGAGCATTGTCAGTCTATATCTACCGTGCCCTCCTCTGCTTCTTCTTCCGCATTAATGGGTTCTATTATCACATCATCGGAAATAATGGCGGCGTCTTCCACATCCACCCAAAAAGCAAACTCATACACCTTACCATCACGGCGCAGGTGATAAATCATGACCCAATAGGAGCGGCCATTCCCGGACAATACATAAGCAGCGTCAAACTCCTCGTAATCCTCGGGCAGCACGGCACGAAACATATTTGTGTCGGGGTATACATCCGGCCCCAACACCCAGGCTGATTCTTCAGATAAGCCGGGGCCACCTTTAGCAGTGGGGCACACGGCTGCCATGGCCTCCCGAATATGAGCCGTTACCTCTGCAATCAGCTCGGGGGAGGGCTCGCTTTTCGGCCCCACATCCACCCGCTCGGGGGCGGGGGGCTCAGGCTCTGCGGCAGCGGGGGCTGTGCTTACCTCTTCATCCTCCTCCAACAGCCACGGGGGGATTTCCCCATCTTCCACCTCTGCGGCATACGCGGCAGAGCAGCACATCAACAGCAAGATATTTTTCATTTTCATAAAACTATTAAAGCAGAATCACCGTGCAGCATTCTACGGAGAATACCCATACCGCATGTTATACCACGCTGCACATGCCCATGCAACCTTTTTCTATCATCCACGGCACCACATTTTACCCGGCATTGTATACAAACGAATTGACACCGGCATAACAAATGTATACAATGGGGGCATGTTCAAGACCCCCTTACTTGCAGCCTGTGTGGCCGTTATGGTTGCCCCTGCATTCGCAACTATGGAATGGATGACGGACCTGGAGACCGCCAAAACTAAAGCAGCCGCTGAAAACAAAGCCGTATTGGTGGACTTTACGGGGTCCGACTGGTGCGGCTGGTGCATCAAGCTCAGAAAAGAAGTATTTGACACCCCCGAGTTTGCGCAATACGCGGCAGATAAGTTCATACCGGTAGAAATTGACCTGCCCAACGATGCCTCTAAAATAGGCGGGCAGGCACAATTGGAGCGCAATCAGCAAATTTGCGACAATTTCCGCATAGACGCCTTCCCCACCATCTTGGTGCTCACGCCGCAAGGGGATGTGGTCGGCGGTTTTTCCGGCGGAACCAATATGGCCGGAGCCACCCAAGCACTGAATGCCGCCTTGGCAAATGCCCAAAAGCTTAACGCCGCCGCCGGCTTGCAAGGTGCAGAAAAAGCCAAAGCCCTTATGGCTGTATACTCTGCCGTGCCGGAGGATTTGCGAGCCGCGGCAAGATCCTTAAAAGATGAGCTCATAGCCACAGATACCACCAATGTAACCGGCATTCAGGATGAAGTCAAAGCAGAGCAGCAACGCCAAGAGGTTCTGGCCAAGTTCCGTAACATTGATGAGGATGACTACGCTGCCGCCCTCTCACTGGTAGATGAGGCTATTGCCAACGCTCACCCGCAAAATGTGGAGTTCTTTAAAAATGCCAAAATTGAGATTCTTCAGCGCAAAATATACCTCACCATGAATGAGGCCAAAACCGTTGAAGACATTGAAGCCATTAAGCAAATGATGCTCAATGAACTGGTACCTGCCCTGCCCGAGGCCGACCGCGAGGAGGTAAAAGCCCAGATAGAGCTTGAGTTTGCAGACCCCCAAGCCATGCTCAAGCAACTGGAGGAAGGCACCGCCCCGGCTGAAACGAAGGAGGGCATAGATGAAGAAGAGCTCTACGCCGCTCTCGGGCTCACCGATGAAGATACGCAACAATTAAAAGGGCTGGAGGCCCGCATAGATGCCTGCGGTGAGGATATTGAGGCTATCATAAAAGAAATAGACACCGCCTTACCCCAAGCATCCCCTGCACTGGTGAAGGTGCTTGCACCCCTTAAAGCCATGGTTGTTATGCACAAAGGGCAGCTCATGGTTGCCACGGCCAAAACGGAGGCAGACATCATCTCTGCAAAAAACTATATGCTGCAAGCCATTGAAAACCTGCCCGAGGAAGAGCGCACGCAGCTCCGCAATACCATCGAGCAACACTTTGCAGACCCGGCAGAGGTGCTGCGCCGCACTCAGGAGCCTGCCCCCCAAGCCTCAGAAGATTAATAAAACACCATGGCGAACAAAAAAGGTAACGGCTACAGGTGGCTCCAAGTACTGCGCTTTGTAGTACAGCTGGGATTTTGGGCAGCTGTCGTATTTGCAGCATTCAACACCAAAATTATCAGCGAATGGATGTTTTACGCCGTTTTGCTGCTGGGTGTATTTTTCTGCGGTTGGGTATGCCCGTTCGGGGCGGCGCAAGATTGGGCAGCCTGGCTGGGCAGAAAACTGCGTTTACCGCATTTTCGCATGCCACAGGGGCTGCAACAGTACCTGCAATTATCCCGCTATGTGCTGTATGCCCTGCTGACACTGGGTATTGTGGTAGCCCTTTTTAAGGGGCCATACCACTACAGCATGTTGCTGCACAGTGTCTTTTACACGGCAGGGGCCATTTTTGTCATCTGCATGATTGTGTTGGGGTTGTTTACGGACCGCCCCTTTTGCAACTACCTGTGCACGGGCGGTGCGCGCATGGGCTTGTTCAGCGTGCTGCGCATTTTCGGCATCAAGCGCAACACGGCAAGCTGTGGCGGCTGCGGGCAATGCTCCCGCAAATGCCCCATGAACATTGATGTAGCCCACACGGACTTTGTGCGCCACCCCAACTGCATAGGCTGCCTGCAATGCGTGAGCACCTGCCCCAAAAAGTGCCTGAGCTACTCCCTCATGCCCTCCGTCAAAGGAAAAAAATCTTAAAAATTGCCCATTTTTCTGCGTTTTTGTTCATGAAGTGACTTAACTTTATTGAACACTCAAGCAGAAACTACCCCCCTTCTTGCGGAAAAATCAGGTAAGTTCCGCAAGAAGGGAGCAATTTTTCTGCACATCCCCCATCATCAACCGAGAAAATGAAACACGATTTCAAACGAACCTTAACAAGAAGCGGTGCCGCCATACTCCTGCTGGTGGCAGAGATGATAACCCTGCTCTGCTGTTTTGGGGAAGGCCCCGGTAGTATACCCGTATGGTGCCTTATAGGCGCAATCGTGGTATGGGTTGTATTCAGCCTTGTATACTCGCGCTTTTGCAGCGGGGGTAAGCGTGTGGTAGTGGCTGGCTGGCTCGGTATATGTTGGGCATTACCCTTCACCCTTACTTTTACGGAAATCGGGCTCCAACTTGATCCCTTGCCGCGGTTCAGGGAGCTGATGTACACCAACCTCACACTGCCGGTGCTGAGCCTATTGCCTACCCTGTTATTCCTGTATACGGAACAACGCCCCGCAGATGCACCGCGCCGCCGCATTTGGCCGCATCTGCTCGGCATGCTGCTCTTGTTCGGGGGAATTGGCGGCATGTATCACTACCGCGCTCAAATACCCTACATTGCGGAGGACGAGGTGCGGAGCGCCCTCTCGCTCTCCCTGAGCCGCTTCACGGAGTCCGATACCGGCTACACGGCAGAGCTGTGCCTCCGCAACCACACGGATTCCCCCATTACCCTGGGGCATGATAAAAAATCCATAAGGTTCAATCATTGCTTACGCCGAGAGTGTGTAGAAGGCCTGTGGCATGGTAAAAACAATCTCATCTGCACGTATGATGAGGGCTCTGCCCGGCATGTCATCCCCCCGCACGGCAGCGTCACCCTGACACGCACCTATAAGTACCCCAAAGAGAAGCACCCGCGCCCGGACTCGGTCTCCGTTTGCTTCACTTTCATCCATATAAACGGCACACGGTACATGGGCGACTATACCCTGCACGCCCCGATTCCTCCCACGGAAGAGGGGCAAGAAGCGGATTTTGAATGGATTCCGCACGGCACCCCGGCATCCCCCGGCGAACTTGAGCTGAAGGGGGTGCATGCAGATTCAACATTCCACACCCTGCAGCATTATTAAATACAAGAATGGGCATCCCACTAATTGTATACGTGTCCCAAAGATTTGGGACACGTTGATTTACGATTTTGGGACCTCGAAAAACTCGCCAAATGGCAATTTGTAGAGATGGCGAGCCGCAGGCGAGCGGAATCCTCAAGCCCCGCCCACCGGCGGGGCGCAAGACCATTAGCCCAAGGCAAGCCACGCAGTGGCGCAGCCTTGGGGTAGGATGATAAATAAATGAGAGCCCGAGGAGGGGGCGCGTC
>JAFQEF010000071.1 GCA_017399165.1 Akkermansia sp. | reverse complement strand
CAGACGCATGGGGCGTATCGAGCTACTATTTCTTCGATAAGAACCTGCAGGGTGACATCGTTGCCATTTACAACGAAAGTGGCGTGAAGATCGGCTCGTACACCTACGATGCGTGGGGCAATTTCACCGTCGCGCAGACCGCAGGCATCAGCGAGCTGGATGCCCTTGTGCTCAACACCTACAACCCCTTCCGCTACCGTGGATACTTTTACGATGTCGAAACGGGTCTGTACTATCTCCAAAGCCGCTATTATAATCCCCAGTGGGGAAGGTTTATCAATGTTGATGGTGTTATGGCTGGTGTGGGTGGATCTATACAAGGATACAATCTGTTTACATATTGCTTTAATAATCCGATCAATATGGTGGATGCATTAGGAGATTGGCCCAAATGGATAGAAAATACAGTTAATTGGGTTAATAATAATGTGGTTGCACCTGTGGGAAATTTCATTAATGGCGTTAAAGAGGACATCGCTAATTTCAATAAGGACAATTCAGAAATCCAAAAAGTTTTGGACGCCAACTACTTTTCTTCCTATAACGGAACGTTGGTTCTAAAGTTGCCATTTATGGATAGCAATGCTTTTTCCTTTGGAGTTATTGTCACAGGTTCAGACCTTGATGAAACCACGTTAAGGCATGAGTATGGGCACAAAGTGCAATTGGGTATAATGGGCTGGAAAGATTATATTGGTCAAGTTGCAATTCCGTCTCTTACAATTAATATCTTGGATAGAATGGGTAATTTGCCGTATAATTATTACACTTACCCATGGGAGGCAACAGCAGATAATTTTGGTGGAGTCAAGAATAGAAGATATTATGCTCCTCCTCTACCAGCCGGAGAATCTCCCTCGTATTTTGATCTTTTCAAACTGTTCTTTGACTGAGAATATATGGAGGTAATATTAATGAAGCACACGTGTCTTGTCTTTGTTGTTTCCTTCCTTTTGCTTTTTTGGGTTTCATGTGGCACTAACGAGTATGATTTCATGAATGATGTTTCGGAAATTAGTGCGATAGAAATCGTACAACTCGTGGGATACAACCTGGATTCTTATGAGTTTATTGAAAATACACTTGTCACTATTGAAAACCATGAAACATTCATTGACGAATTTTCCAAATTAAAATGTAAGACTCACTATTCGGAACCACATTCATTGGAGGAGGGAGAAGTTGTTATAAAAGTGACATATAATAATGGCGAGTATGAGTTGATTCATGCAAAAGCGCAATACAGATGCAGAGTGAAGAATCGCGGATATGGTTATCAAATATTTGATGAAGAACAATTCAATTCGTTTCTTTCGAGTGCAAAAACATAACAGAACACAGGGGAACATAACACATAACACAGGGGACGGTTCTGTATCACAGGGGACGGTTCTGTGTGTTAACCGTCTCACCCCGAGCGTCCGTTTGGGCGCTCGGGGGGTCCCCAAAATGCGGACAAGCCAACGGCAACATCACCCATAACACAGGCAACGGCTCTGTGTAAATCAATTGTCGCAAGAGGGCGGGGAAACCCCGCCCTCTTGCGCTTTGCCGCCGTTTTTGCTATAATAAAACCAACACCACACAAAGGAGCACCTTATGAAGATCACCGTTTTGGATGCCGAGACGCTGGGTGTCGATTTGGACCTCTCGCCGCTTGCCGCGATTGGCGAGCTTGCGGTCCATGCCGCCACCGCCCCCGAGCAGGTCGCGGCACGATTGGTTGATACCGACGTGGCCGTGGTCAATAAGATCAAGATCAACGAGGCGGTGCTTGCAGGCAACACGCGCCTGAAGCTTGTTTGCGTCACCGCCACGGGCTATGACAATATCGATCTCACCGCCTGCCGCGCACGCGGCATTGGCGTGTGCAACGTGGTGGGCTACTCCACCGACAGTGTGGCGCAGGTCACGCTTGCCATGGCGCTCTCGCTCACAACCAACCTCGCATTCTTCACGGGTCACGTGGCAAGCGGCGCATATACCGCAAACGGCGTGGCAAACTGCGTTGCTCCCGCCTTTCACGAGTTGCGCGGAAAAACATGGGGAATTGCGGGCTATGGGCACATCGGCGCGCGCGTCGGTGCGCTTGCCGCAGCCCTTGGCTGCCGCGTGCTTGCATTGGCGCGCAGACCCCGTGAGGGGGTTGAGCAGGTGGAGCTGGAAACACTTTGCCGCACCGCAGACATTCTCTCGATCCATCTGCCCCTCACGCCCGAAACACGCGGGCTGTTCGGCGCGCGCGAGATCGGATGGATGAAGCCCGACGCGATCCTGCTCAACGTGGCGCGTGGCGCTGTGACCGACGAGGCCGCAGTGGCCGCCGCGTTGCAAGAGGGAAGGCTCGGGGGCCTTGGTGTAGATGTCTACTCGACCGAGCCGTTTGGCGAGGGGCATCCCTTTTACCCGCTTCGCAACCATCCGCGTGCTTGCTTTACGCCCCACATGGCATGGGCGGCGTATGAGGCGCGTGCGCGCTGTATTGCCGAGGTCGCTTGGAACATCCGCGCATGGCAAGCGGGAGAGCGCCGCTGCCGCGTAGACTGAAAAAAGAGCTGTTGCATCGCAACAGCTCTTTCCTTGCAACAGAAAACCACGCGATAGTCGCGTGGTTCAAAAGAGGCTATTGCCGATGAACAGAAATCCTCCAATGTGATAGAATGAGAAAGACCTGCCAGTCAAACTCAAGAACACATTGGAGGATTTATCTATGAAAAAAGT
>JAFQEF010000070.1 GCA_017399165.1 Akkermansia sp. | reverse complement strand
CTTGCTAACGCAAGCATGAAGAGTGCCTACGGCACATGGACAGTTCGCCCTCCGGGTGAGCGTAGACGCCGTAGGAAACGAAGCCCCCTGCGGCTCACACTGAGGAGCCCCACAACTACCAATTTGTGGGGACCTCGGTAAGTCTCAGGATGGAAGATTAATGGCTTAGGTGAGTTTTTCGAGATCCCCAATTCGTAAATCAACATGATCCAAATCTTTGGGACACGTATGATGCCCGGCTTAAAGCTGATATTTTTATTTGACAATATCCCGGCTCATGTTAAACTCCTGATATCAACTTATGCGCACACTTAAGATTGCAAGTTACTTATTTTTACCGTTTTCCGTTCTGTGGATTCTGGCGGCGGCGTTTTTCTGGTACCAAGCAGCAGCACGTCAATGGGAGTGGGAAAAAGCCACGGCGGTGGTCGTTTCCGTCGGCCCGGATGCTTCTCAGAATGCAACGGCAGACTCCGCCATCAAGTACGCGTTCCTCTCCTTTTGTACCGCAGAGGGGCAGCAACACCACGTACGCAGCAAAATGGGTAACTCCGGCAAACCACTTTGGAGTGTCGGGGAGACGGTACAGGTGATTTACCCCGCCAATGCCCCCGAAGCTGCGGAGGAGAACCTCTTTATCGTGCAATACATCCTGCCTCTGTCGATTACCGTGCCCGCCCTCTTACTATCCGTGGTAACAGCCCTACTCTTCATCTCGGGTAAAAGAAAAAGCACCCATTCAAAAGAATAACCAATCACTATACCTTTTAGAGCCCCCCTCAAAAGAACGCTCTCGGTTTAAAATATACTTGCCGTATTCAATATAAAATGATAAGATAGTGCTATGAAAGCTCACCACACCCATAAGGTCTTGTTGCTGTTTTGCTTGTGCATGGCTGTTATCAGCTTGGCATCTTGCATGCGAACATATAAACGCTGCTATGAACACGCCTTTGCAACAGATGGCGTTTATTGCGAAGAGAACGCCGTATACCGCATCGGCGGCAAAGAGTATGCAAAAGGGCAACAAACCGCCCTGCGCAATGTGCGCTACCGCTCATGGGAGAACTTTTATGAATGGTACCACATGGCCGGGTGGAAGATGAAACCGATTCCCGGAACAGAGGGCGATATTGTATACCGAGAAGTCAGAGCCGATTCCGACGGTAAAATGGAGTTTACCCCTCAATCAAAATGGGTAACGCTGCAACCTAATCAAGCAACGCATCTTAAAAATAAAAACTTGCGCCACACCGTGTCTATCGAGAATCCGTACCGAGACCGCCACTTAACCTGGCGCGGGGTGTATGCCCTACCGGCAGCGGCGGCATGTTTCGCGGTAGAAGCCCCCTTTAATGTGGTCAGTGTTACGGTGTTTCTGATAGACGATATCATCGGCGCCGCATTTTAAACAAAGCCCCCCCTCTACAAGGCAATGCCGCCCAACCGCATAAGTGCACCTCTTCTTTCTACGGCTGCCGTGATTGCACTGGTTGGCTACTGTTTGTTGGCGTGTTATTTGCATGAGCGCTATTGCATATTGTTTGATGAGGGATATACACAATTTCGGGTGCACGCGTGTGGCAACTGCATGCTGCATTTCATCATGTGGGGGGCGGGGCTGGCCGGGTGGCTCTTTATCTGCACAACTAACGCAAAATCGCGTCTGCCGCGGGCCTGTGTATGGTATATGTTGCAATTCATAGCCGCTTGGGTGCTGGCTTATCCGGCCGCGCGTCTCTCACAAATAAACGATGGGCTCGGAATCGTACTCATTCTCTTTGCGCCCCTAGCCACCCTCCCTTCATTTGTGGTTGCTTTCCTTGCTGCAAACACACCGATAATAAGCTCCGGCTCCTTTTTTCACAGGCACTCTCGTCTGTTCTCTCTTCTGATCATACTGGTCTTTATCATCACTACTCTCTCAACATTCCTGTATGAAGAATTTCAGGAACTGCACAATAACGCTTACACCACAAAATATCAATCCACGCTTGAACAGGTCGGCGGGAAATGATATAATGCCGCCCGCCAAATAACTATCTTCCAAACACGATGAATCTGAAAACAATTGTATATTCTGCGCTTTGTATCGCAACTGCCTCAACAACTTGCGCAATTACGCCCCGCAACACCGTAACAGAAGAGCTGATTAAGCCGGATAACGCCGTTAATCGCCAACTGGCCGCAGCCCCCGGTTCCTTGGAGTCCCTGCCGGGATGGTACGATGGCAAATACTGGAGCATCTGGGCAGACAAAAAGCATGTCCCTGCGGAGTCTGTAGAAGAAATCTGGTATGCCCTGGCAGATGCTCCGATTCCGGGAAGCGGGCAAAAGAGAAAGGATTTCCTCAGGTACAGCCGCCCGGCAGACTGGACTACGGATGAGGCCGGTAATGTTCTGCTCATCTTCGTAGACCCGGTGGGCAACTGGAACAATGGCTATTATGTCATCTACCGCCGCAATGACCGCGATATGTTCGAATACTCGGGGGTGGTGCATGTCGGCTCTCACATAGGAGGCTGGAAGAATGAGATTGAATTTGTAAAAGAAGGCTTTATCCTCACTTTCAACAACATCAAAGGCCGGCCGCCTATCCGCCACTTGTTCCGATATGATAATCCGGAGGATTTCTGCATCCACCGCAATGCTCAATAATGAACAATCCTCGCTTGAACAGAGGGGCGGAGTTGGATATAATGCCCCGTAACAGATACACGCTTAGTTATGACCAAGTTCCCCATCCCCCGAATCTTTGCCACCACAGCCCTGTGCCTTGCTGCGGTATCCTGCGTGAGCTGCACCCAGTTTTGTGCCCGTTTTATCGATATGGGGCAAGTAAGTTCCGGTATTGAGATTACAGACCCCAAAGAAGTGTATCAAGTCGGGGACCGTCACTATATTCAGGGCAAAAAAGCTGAATTTGCGTACAGGCACGATTGGCTTTGGAAAGAGCTTAAAAACAACGGCGGTGAATACACGCGGATACATGGCTCAGAAACCGGTAGTCTGTACCACGAGATATCACAGGATTCCGAAAGCGAGACGCCGCGCTATTATCTGAAACGCGATGCAGAATGGCTTGCCGAATTGCCAGGGCCCCCATCTGGAAAAATCATAACGTTCAGCGACAAGATGCCCCACGGTGTTTACAATCAGAAAACCCGGACTACCGCACACGCGCTGTACGCTTACCCGCTTGCCGCTGCTGCCTTTGTTGCGGTGGATGTGCCGTCTGCCCTCCTTTGCTCGGCCGTGAACATACTGATGATTCCTCATATACTAATAAAATAAGATTACATCCCCCCTTTCACAACAAACATTTCCCTAACCTCATGGACCACGTTATTCGCAAGTTATGGTTGGTGCTCAGTAGTATATGGCTGGTGCTCAATGCACTGGTGCAACTGTTCATGTTCCCCTTTTTGTGGTACACGGGGCTTTGTACGCTCTTGATACCGTTTTCTCTGTGGATTCTCTCATCCCTGACCCATCATACCAAAACCTACGCTCTGCTGAATATACCGCTGTTGCTTTACACACTGGCTTGGTGGTTCACTACACCCCTATTGGGGGGCTGGTTTACCCTGCTTTGGCTGCCCTTCATCATCATGGGCAACAATCTTCGCAGCCGCCCGTTCACCGGCCCGGTACTGCGCTGTGTGCTGTATGCTATAGCCCTGCTGCCCTATATTGCAATGTTACCGATTCTTGTTTTCTGCATACGAGCTTTCATCTAATATGTCTCCATTCCGTAAAATCCTAACCACAACCGCCCTGAGCCTTGCCGTGGGCGTGCTCTCAGCACTTGGTTGGGCTGTTGTGCAGCTTTGCACGGCGCAAGTTCATATTCTTGGCCTGAATGGCAAAATATGCCCCTGTGAACTAGCCGATATACGCCCGGCAGATGACGGCAGCTATCATCTCTACATGCCCCAAGCTGTTGGTCAAGTGCTCTATATCGTCCCGAATTCTCTCGGCGATGCCCACCTTACAGCAGAGGCCTATGTTCTACCCTGGTTCGGGCGCAGGCGTACCATGGTAAACAGTGACGGATACGCCACGGTGAAGCTTCACCCGTAAAGCACCACATATAAAAGCCAACCTCATTACCTATTACTTCGGTAATAGAAGCTGCTCACGCGCACCTCTGTTCCGGTTGAATGGAGCCAACTCCTTTCATTCATTGATTTCCTTGGGCATTGAGAGCAACAAAAAGGTCGCCACCCTGTTACGAGCAGCGACCCTTGCTTTAAATTGTAAGAATGTATGTTACTTGCGGCGGCGGCGCGTGCCACGCCAAAGTCGCCTTAGCGACGGCCTGTCTGGGCGTATCAACGAGAAGCCCGGCGGCGGCGGGCAGCTAAGCCTGCGAGAGCCAGCAGAGAAAGCGTGGCCGTGGTGGGCTCCGGGACAAGGTTTTCAGCCGTAACCTTTATATTAGAAATACTCATGGCCACGCCGGCTTTATCACCAAGGGTTGAGGTCTCCATGGAACGGAAAATGATACCATATGAGGTATAATCTCCTTTTTCCAAGGTAATGCTGGGGGACTTTTCGTACTCGTTGCTAATACTGCTGCCTGCGATATTATCGGACCATGTTCCTATCACACTGCTGGAACCATCAGTTCCAAAACCATACACTGTACAAGTATATTCACATGTGAACTTGGCTTTATTTCCGCCCCAAGAACTAGTGTTTTTGAAATCGAACGAGAGCGTGAGAGGTGTCTCTGCTTCAAATTTTACAGCTGCATAGTTACCACCGGAATTATTACCGGCGGTGGCACCAATTTGTAAAGACAGGAAATTGGCTCCGGTGGTGTCATCGACTCCGACGGAAACCTGATTATTCAAGTTACTGTTCTCCCAAGTGCCTTTCCAGCTGTTAAGCGTAAGAGATTGTACATCTGTTGGGGATAAACCATTACGATTTACGCCAGTAGATATAGACGTGGGTGTTAAGTCGATAGTGACTTGCGCAGCCGCCACACCAGCTAACGCCATGAGCGCAATAAGAGTTTTTTTCATTGTTTGTAAGAATTGATTGTTATGTGTTTAGTGCAGACCGTGCAGGGGTATTCAGTTCCACGCGCGACGGAATGCTGAATTACCTGCTACAATCCAACAGGGCTATGTTACAGCATTGCGTATGCTGAAAGCTTAGCCAATGCTTGATTATCTGTACGTTAAATAAATAAGCTGTTTGTTGTCATCAATTTTTCGAATGGACATCATCTTCCTAACTGTAAAAAAAATAATCTTTAACGAATTATTTACTTGCATACAGCATACGCAATGCATACAGCATACGCAATGCTGTATACTACGCCCAATGACTCAGAATAGGTGTCTGCGTTCTCCCACCGCGCGAGGGAACGGACATACCAGACTAGGGCATATCTCATCACACAAAAACATAATCTTATAAACATGAAAAATACTCTTTTAGCTCTTTTTGCTTTGAGCAGTGTCTCTTTAGGGGCAACCTTGGCTGAAATAGATACGACAGACACAAATCTCAAAACATATTGGAACTTTGATTCATCAAATGCTCTTACGGCAGGCTCTATTTCGTGGTCTGAATTACCCACATGGAACAGTGCCGGCTATGGAGAAAGCTTAACAGCAGGCACGCATCCCTATACGAATGCTGCCGGGCTCAAGGCAGCAAATGGCTTTACTGTAAGTTTTGATATAAACAACGCACAGAATGGCACTCTTCTCAGTATGTCTAACGGCAACATGGGTCAGGCATGGCGAAGCATCAGCATAACATTGAACAATAATGTTATTTCTGCGCAATTCCTTGGAACTCCAAACACTGCTGTTACTGAGACTCTTTCAACAGAACAATTGACTTCAGAATGGACTACTCTTACCCTTGTTGGTTCAGTCTCACCGACAGCGGCCTCTACTTTAATTTTAGATTTTTATGTAAATGGGCTCCATAAAGGTACAAGCACCACTGCAAATGCCACAAATATTACGGGTAATAATGTTATCAATAACATGCAGTTTGGATATTTTGGTAATGCAGCAAATGGAGCGCCCACAAACTATGACAACATCCTCATCTACAATAGAGCCCTTACTGCATCTGAGGTGAAAGAGCTTACTGTACCCGAGCCCACTACGGCCACGCTTTCTCTGCTGGCTTTGGCAGGTTTGGCAGCACGTCGTCGCCGCCGCGGATAATCAGAGATATTCTTCCTTTCAAAAGCCACTGCTCTGCAATAGAGCAGTGGCTTTTTGCTTGCTGTGGGAGATGACAGATATCTACATGCTCAATGGTGTTTTGTATACCATGCAACCGGAGGATCAAATACGGGTACTGCTTGAAGCAGTAGATGAATTGACAATTGATGCTATTGAATAGGGTATGATGGCCGAATAGGCATCGGAAGCCCCGATTCGGGCTATGGGAATTCTACTTACCCCCGCATGCATGAAGGGTACTTGCAGCACACAATGGGCTCGCCCATGCGGGTTCGCATTAAACAATACTTGTCACACCGCCACAGCCACCGGCAGCGGCGGCGAAAACATCAAACATTAAACATCAAACATTAAACATCAAACATTAAACATTAAACATCAAACATTCCACCCCCCAACATTACACCAAAGAGCAACTACAGGTGTGGGAAAAAGACGGTCTCTTCTATGTGCAGCTGCCGGTGGCTTATATTCCTGCCCGGGTCAAAAATAGGGATTATTTAGCAGGAATGAGCCTGTTTTGCAGCGGCCAAATCATCACCTACCCCCATCAAATTATGGGAGATGAAGCGGTAATGCCCTACCAACAAACAAAGGAGTATTTCTATGCCGTCTTAAGCAAGGCACAGCTAGACAAAGCCACAAGCCCCTATCGCAACTATGCCAACTCCTTCTATGATGAAACCTTTTCCGTGCTCCCGGCATCCGAGGTTGACTTAAGCCATGCCCAAAAATGGCACCCATCACCCTCCCAAAATTCCGAGCTTACCAACAACGCCGTGCTCATGATAAAGCAATTACCAACCAGACGCACCACGGGCAACCAACTGCGCCGCCCTCTTGTTCTGCTGTTAGACATTGCCGACATCCCGTTGTCCATTGCCGCAACCCCCATTGCCTGGCTTACGGATTTCATCCATGTTTGCGTCTCTGATTAAAAGGTCTCCCCCCCCTGCTCCATCCGGCATCACATCCCACCGGCTGGGGTGTTTTTCACCCGAACGAAGGTTCTCTCAGAGAATCTCGATGAATTTAAGTTCCGATTCAAGTATAAGAATACGTTTATCCGAGTGTTATGCTTTCTTATCCGGACTCTCAATAAGCAGCTTCCGCATTTCTTCCATGTCTGGCAAGGATTGTCGAAGGTGCTCCTCCATATCTGCAGCCGTTTTATAGGTAGACACCCCCATGGGACTATTATAATCGCGGATAACGTATTCCACGAACGCCTTATCCGCACTTTTACAGAGCAAGATGCCGATGGTCGGGTTTTCGTGTGGTTTGCGTATCTTGTCGTCCAATACTCGCATGTAGGTTTGCAATTGCCCAATGTATCCGGGTTTAAAGGCTCCCTTTTTCAGCTCTACTACCACCATGCAATTCAACTCACGGTTAAAAAACAATAAGTCCGGGAAAAGCTCTTCGTTGAATATCTCCAAGTGGTATTGATTACCGATAAAGGCAAAATCTTTCCCAAAGGTCATGATAAACTGCTTTATATTGCGGACAATGGCTTGCTCTACCACTCGTTCGTCTACATCATCAGGTTTGTTCACCTCAATTTCCTCCACATTGATAAAATCCAGCAAATATTCATCCTTAAACATGCCTACCGCTTTACGCGCGTGTCGGGCTGGTAAGGTCTGTAAGAAGTTGTTGGGTGCAGCCCCCTGTTTGTGGTAGAGATCAACTTTCAGTTTATTTCGCAACTCGTATTTATCCCACTTGTGCAACACCGTCTCGTGGATGTAGAAGAGAACCTCGTGCAAAATTGTTGTTTTTCGCAGGATTTCTATATGATGGGAAAAGCTGATGCCTAGAAACTCCTCACGATTCAATTCATTCATCTGCGCTGGCCATTGTTGTAGAGCAAGACCATCGATATTTATTTTTTCCGATTGCGACAAATCGTCAGCCGTGGGCTGACGATTTATGAAAGGCTGCCAGAACTCGAAAAATGCTCATCCTAATCACCATGTCCGCTACATCCGTCACCAAGCTCACCTTCGCCCTGCGCCGAAACTCCAAAAGCCGCCTTACGCTGCAAGCCCCGCAACCTGTCGCCTTGGAAAAGGGCAAACGCCCCACAAAACGAGCCATTCGTATGGCCAACGCCCTCCGGCTGGAGCAAATGCTCCACGCCGGGCAATTCCGCTCCCTTGCGGACATCCGCATGACCTACGGCATCACCCGCATGGTGCTCGCCAAAACGCTCGATATGCTCGACCACACCCCGCAGGAAATCGCCGCCATCCTCCGGGAAACGTATTGAACCGGGGCGTAGAACCTTGCAATTCTGCCCCCGGAGGGGTATACTACCACCACAGAATGACTCCGGCAGAAACAGAAAAGGCATTGCGTGTCTTATTTAAGAAGCTCCGCTCCCCGGCGCGAGCCATCTGCCATTTTCCTAAGCCCCCTCAGCGCCACGAGGTCTGCGGCTTTTCGATTTACTACAAAGGGGCGCTGGTGCGCGAGTACTACGGCAAGGCCTGCTCAAGGAGTTCAAGAAAACTTGCCGAGAGAAAGACCTGTGGGCTGAATAGTTCAGTGAAAAAAATATTTGTGTCAGAAATCGCCTAAAACCAAGGCTTTATAAAAAGTATGATTTTTTTATTCTTTTTATGCTTGACAAAAGAGGTGAGATTGTGATAAGTTGTCCCCGCTGACCACAAGAAGAGTCTTAGGCGAGTGAATCTAGTCGCTGGCCACAGTAACAAGACGTTGTGTGACGCACAACCACAGTATATTATCATGTCTTATAAGACCTCCACCACCGTAGTGGCGTCTATCGCCGATTCATGCCGTAACCGTTCAACAAACAAGAAGTCTGTTGGTACGGATTTTTTAGCGTCCACGCCCAAGTTCGTTGTGACGCAGACTTACGCAGCCAAGTCTTTTGATAAACTTGACGATATTGCCCGTGAAAAGCTTCTGCGTGCGGATTTAATTCTGGTAGATACCAGTGAATTGATGTCCCCCGCCTTAGAGGATTTTTTACAGCTGAATATTCTTTTTTTCATTAGCAGTAACATCAAGCTGCACATCATCCCGCAGGTGTTCTCAGAATTGTACAAGCATCTCAACAGCACAGATGAGGATAAGAAGAACCGTGCTAAGAAGGGATGGGCATTGATTGGGTCCGATGCATATCGTGCATTTTTTGAAACTTACCCTCCCAGCAGCATTGTAACTCATGTGGACCCGAATCTCGTGGATACCGCCCGTACGCTTAAGTTCAAGCATAAGAAGAACGTGCTGATTCTGACAAGCGATAAGAAGTTGACCAGCTCCATTTACAATGCCTGCTGTCATGAGGATATTGTGAACGCGGAGGGATCCGTGCAAGTTTTGTCCATCAACCCCAGCAATGCTCAGCTCACCCGTTATCACGAGAGTCGACTTGTTAATATAGCGGAGGGGATTGTTATACCCCAATGGCACATCATCGGAATGCCGAAGGTAGAACCGAGGCAGGAGAGATATTTCCGCGAGAAGATTTCAACCAGTTTTGTGGTTATGGATTCATGTTCTCTTCGTTATGCTGTTGGTAACGAAAAGAAGACTGATTTTTGTCAAAACCTTTCTACGCTTAAGGCTCTGGCACCCGGGCAGAAAATCAATGTTGTTTCGACATCTCTTTATGATCCTGCCATCCGTAGCAAGGTTGAGTCCCTGCATAATCTTTTCAATATCGTGGAGGCTATCAGCCCGGCAATGAAAGAAGAGGAATCAATCTTCCAACTGGTTATGGATGCCACCTACGGTAAGCCTAATCAGAATATTCTTCTGATCTCAAACAAGCCCGGCCGCTTTGAGAAGCTTCACCTGCGCCGTCCGTCTTGCCATAAACTTCAGAACTTCTGGGGATGCTTTATCACTTCCAAGGGGCTTCTGTGTAAGTCTATTCAGGATGCGGAAGCTCCCGCACTTTCTGCTTAATCTTTTAACCGAACTGTACTGATATGGATTTCGACCTAAAGGAACATCAGAGAAAGACATCTCTTCTGATTGCTCACTATCGCGCCGTTTTTGGTCACGCTGATTATGTGTACCTTGCCTCCGACTCTGCCACAAGCAGAGCCGGAAGCGTACTCACCCATTTAGCCATTGGCTCTTCATTCTTGAAGAATACGCCAGTGGTTATGGTTCGCCCAGGGGTCGAGGAAATGTGCAAGATTTTCAAGTGTGACACACAGGACAATCTTAGAATGGGAGTCAAATATGACCCCAAAGGAATACCTGTAGTTGATAGCTGGGTGCGACAGCAAATGTTTAGCCTGTTTTGTGATTTGCAGCGTTCACGCCGTACAACCGTTGGCGGTAGAGGCCTCCACGTCATGCTCAGCCCCGATTCAGACTGGAACGAATTGGGTAAGCTGGAAAGCGAAGACGTATCAGCATGGATAAACGTCCCTGAGGAAAAAGCTCTTCAGCTGGCGGTATTCCGTAAGCATCGCAACCATTCTCAGATTGTGATTTCACAAGATGTGCCGTTCCTCCAATCTCTGCGAAAGCTTTGTCGCGTTGATGTAAAAGGGCATCCCGCTTACGGACGCCTAATCACATTGACCTTGAACGAACAGGGGTATTTATATGACCCCTTTGAGGCTTGTGATGATGAGACAAAATTGTTGACTCGTATGTCGCGCAGGAAGCTGTACGCATTGGCAGAACAGGAGCCGATATACATGGATGATAGTGCTCTGCGTCACCCTCAGGCCGAAGAACTGTTGCTGAACATTAAATCTTGCATGGTGCAGTTGGAGAAAACTCTCACTGTTTTGGCCAGTAAACAGGAATCGCTTGCGTTAGCAGATACCCTGATAGCAAGGGCTCAAGAAGTTCCTCCTACTGTTCGTTTCGCTTGGCTGAACGATGACCTTAATAAGACCGAGGCGCTTGTGGATGCGTTGCTTTCTGATACCGCTACCTTACCTCGCAATTCTAGAATTGCCTTGATCACAGAACGTCTGCCTAGGGCAGAAAAGATTCAGGAGCAGTTGGCCGGAGCTGGCGTTATTGTAGAAATCTATTCTATCAATAAACATGGGTTCCTTAGAAACCGTGATAAGGATTCTCCGCCTATCGCCGGTATGAAACTGGGTGCCGTCACCACTATGAAGAAAAAGCAGATTATGGAACAACTCGTAAAATCCGGGGATGTTCAGGAAGCTCTTTCTCTGGCCGGTGATAAGGATGCTTTGAAGAATGGTGTTATCACCTGCCTTTGTGAAAAGCAAGCTGATACACTTGAGCAGCTGCTGAAACAGGCCGACCGAGTTCAGAGTACCATCATCAATTGGTGGCTCTTGGAGTATAAGCAATTCTCATCACCTTCTTTCCTGATGGAAAACCCCCAGTTTTATGAATTGCTGATGTTGGCCTTGTCTAAGTGCAATTTCTTTGCCAAGCAAGCGGAGAAGTGGGTATACAGACTACAGGACTTGGAGGATTCTCCTGCCGCAGCCAAGGTTGAATTGTCATTCATCATTTCAGTACTTAAGCTTTCTATCGAGCGGGCTGGAGTAACTGGTGCTACTCGCATCAGACGCGCAGATATACCCAAGGTGCTGCCGCGATCTGAAAGAAGTGAGGCTGATTTACAGCGTGGCAAACTCCAAGCACTTATTCAGAAAGCAAAGTTGGTTCAGAGACAAATCGAGAGTCTGACGGCAGAGCATTCTGCTTTGCAACGTCAAATTGACGAGCTGGAGGCAGAAATCACTTCCAAGTTCTCGAATTAATCCTTTCAATATTATCAACATTTAGTTACAATAACTTTTAGTCGTTATGGCTATCAAAAAAAGTCAGATTTACTCTTCTCTCTGGGAATCCTGCGACACGCTGCGCGGGGGTATGGACGCATCTCAGTATAAGGACTACATCCTTGCGCTGTTGTTCGTGAAATATGTCTCGGACAAGGCTAAGAGCGCTCCTGATGATGCGCTTTATGAGGTTCCGGAGGATGCGAGCTTCGATGCTATGCTGGAGCTTCGCAATAAGACGGACATCGGCGACCAGATGAACAAGATGCTGACTCGGCTCACAGAAGCTAATCCAGACTGCGGCATCACGTTCCCTGATTTCAACGATGAGAAGTTGCTCGGTAGAGGCAAGGAAATGGTGGACAAAATCACCAAGCTGCTCAATATCTTTAAGGATGGTCTGGATCTGGCTAAGAATCGAGCCGGAAATGATGACCTGCTGGGGGATGCTTACGAGTATCTCATGCGCCACTTCGCCGTAGAATCCGGCAAATCCAAGGGGCAATTCTACACCCCGGCAGAGGTGTCCCGTCTATTGGCTGTTGCTATCGGCATCCATGAGGATACGCGTCCGATGATTACGCTTTACGACCCCACTTGCGGTTCAGGCTCTCTTCTCTTGCGAGCAGCATCTTGCGCTTCTGCCCAGAATGTTACCATTTATGGACAGGAAGACGTAGCCACCACCGCCGACCTTGCTCGCATGAACATGGTATTGCATGGGCAGGAAACGGCAGAAATTCATAAGGGGAATACTCTGGCGGCTCCCGGTTTTACCAATGGAACGGAACTGAAGCGCTTCGATTATGTGGTTGCCAATCCTCCGTTTTCAGTCAAAACATGGACAAGTGGTTTTTCCCCTCAAAATGATGTATACAATCGTTTTTCGTACGGCTTGCCGCCAGAAAAAATGGGCGACTATGCATTCTTGCAACACATCATTGCTTCCATGAATACCGGAACCGGGCGCGGAGCTTGCATCATGCCACATGGTGTTCTATTCCGTGGTAATGCAGAAGCAGAAATCCGCGAGAAGATAGTCAAGCAAGGCTTTATCAAGGCCATCATCGGTCTTCCTGCCAACCTGTTCTATGGTACGCCCATCGCGGCCTGCGTTTTAGTGCTGGATAAAAACAATGCCGCTAATCGCGCTGGTATCTTCATGATTGACGCATCTAAAGGATTCATGAAAGACGGTCCTAAGAACCGTCTGCGCGAGCAAGATCTGCGCCGCATCATTGACACTTACACCGCGCGTTTGGAATGCCCGGGATATTCTCGCATGGTTCCCATGTCGGAAATTAAGGATAACGACTACAATCTGAATATCCCCCGCTATATCGACGGTGGCGATACAGAGGTGCGTCAGGACATCTTTGCCCATCTGAACGGAGGTATCCCCCAGGAGGAGATTGATGCCATGCCGGAGTTCCGTCAAGGGTTTGCCGGCATTAAGTCAGCTATCTTCTCCCCGTCACCGAATCCGGACTATAGTCTTTGCAACCTGGCTCCCGGCGATATTCGTAAGCACATCCTCGCCAGCGATGAATTTGCATCCTTCCGTGCCGAAGTTGAGCAACATCTGAAACGCTGGAAGCAGACAATTACTCCCTCCCTAGAACAAGCCCATCAGGCGGCTTCTCCGTCTGAGCTTATTGCCGGCCTTGAGAATTCCGTGCTTAAGGAGTTCGCCCAGTCCTCTCTGCTGGATAAATACGATGTCTACCAGAGATTGATGGAATATGCCGATACCACTTTGAGAGATGATTTGTATCTCGTTGCCGAGGACGGCTGGAAGGCTTCCATTGATTACGAAAAGAGCACCAACAAAAAGGGTGTGGAGAAAATCAAAAGCTGGGAATGCGAACTACTGCCTAAATCGGTCGTCACTGAGGCTTTTGTTCCGCAATTGGGAGCAAAGGTCGCCGAGTTGCAGGCTGATGTAGCATCCCTCTCTGCCGATGTTAAGCAGATGAAGGAAGAGCAAACCGGAGAGGATGGCTTCCTCGGCGAAGAAGGCAAGGTGGATGTCAAAAAACGTCTGACTGAAATTAAGCGTCTAAAGACAGACGAATCGGATGATGCGGTGGAATACGAGTTCCTCATGCAATATACGGACATCAATAAGCGTCTGGATGTCGCAAAGAAAGCGATTAAAGCAGCCGAACAGGAGTTGGATGCCAAGCTTACAGATCTCTACGCCGGTTTCACTGCCGATGATGTTTGCCAGTTGGTCGTTCATCGCAAATGGATTCAGTCTATCCTCTCTTCTATGCTTGGAGAGACAGATCGCCTTATTCAGGCATTCGCTGCTCGTCTCAAGGTTCTGACGGAGCGATATGAAAACCCTCTGTCTGAACTTGAAAACAGGGTTAATGAGCTGCAAGGTAAGGTTCAGCAGCACCTTAATGCCATGGGGTTTAAATGGAAAGGAGAAACCCTGGTATGACGACTATTCCACAAGGTTATAAGAGTACTGAGTTGGGCATAATTCCTGAGACTTGGTCAGTTAAGGAACTCGGGCAAATCTTATCTATCCATCATGGTAAATCGCAAAAGGATGTTGAGGCTGATGATGGAGAATACCCTATTATGGCAACAGGAGGGCAAATAGGGAGGTCTCGTTCATATCTATACAATAAGCCCTCAGTTTTAATTGGTCGAAAGGGTACTATCGACAAACCTCAATTTATCGACACCCCTTTTTGGACTGTTGATACTCTTTTCTATACCTCTATTCGGCCAGATTATGATCCATTTTTCACATATTCTGCGTGCTGTTGTATAGACTGGGAATCTTACAATGAAGGCACATGTGTACCTAGTCTCATTTCTTCAACCATTGAAAAGATTAAGTTGCCGATACCTTCGGATATCACAGAGCAACGTTCCATTGCGGCAGCTTTGGCCGATGTTGATGCTTTAATTGAGGCAAAACGGGCGTTACTGGAAAAGAAACGCGCTATTAAACAGGGTACCATGCAGGAATTACTGACTGGTAAGCGTCGGCTCCCCGGTTTCCCTGTCACTCCCATGAAAAATACCGAACTCGGTGATATACCTGAAGATTGGGAGGTACGCGAACTCGGCTCGTTAGTTGATATCCGTTCGGCAAAACGCGTTCTCCAATCTCAGTGGAATAGTGACGGCATTCCTTTCTATCGCACACGAGAGATTATCGTGTTGGCCGAGCAAGGAAGCGTTGAGAATGAGCTTTACATCAGCCAAGAGCTGTATAAGCGCAATTTCTGTATATGTCCGGCACCTACAGAAGGCGATATAATGCTGACTGCCGTTGGAACTATAGGAAAGACATATTTAGTTCGAGAGGGGGATTGCTTCTATTATAAGGATGCCAGCGTTCTCTGCTTACGCAATCAACGAAAGATAGTTCCGGGATATCTCAATCTCCAGTTGTCGTACGTAACGGTACAAAATCAAATTAGTGGTGATTCCGATGGCACAACGGTAAAAACAATTACAATAAACAAGGTTAAGAAGTATCTGATTCCTGTCCCTTCAAGTACATTGGAACAAGAACGAATTCACGAAGTTATAAAAGACCAAGATAATGAGATCCGTTCTCTCCAAAAAGAGTTGAGTAAATTAAGTTGTATCAAGCAAGGAATGATGCAAAACCTTTTGACAGGACGCATACGTCTGGTATAGTAACACGAAACAAGGAGAAGATTTCATATGAGTGACACGGAGTCATTGGTGCAAGAGGTGAAGCGCCTGTATAAAGAACACAAGGAATGGAAAGAGGGCTTGAAGCTGGAGTTCAAGCTGGCAGAGGGAGGTCTGCCGAACAAGGAGCTGCGGCGCACGTATAGTGCGTTTGCGAATACCGTGGGCGGTATACTCATCCTCGGTGTGACTGATGATGGCGAGGTGAAAGGTGTCCCCAACATCGACAAGCGGCATAAGGAACTGGTGGATCTGCTCAACAACAGCCAGCAGGTAAGCTGTAACTTATGCTCCCGTCCCGGCTGTGTGGAGAAAATGGAATTAGAGGGTAAGGAAATCCTTGCCATCAGAGTTCCTGTAGCAAGTCCAGAGCACCAGCCGGTGCATCTGAGCAAGGATGAAAAGCTGTGCTATATCCGCCAGCAGGAAGCGGATGTGCAGTGTGGCGAGACTGAGATAGCCCGGATGCGCCGCAATCGGGATGTCTTTCTGATACAAACCTATTCCCAAGACGACCATATCCTACCGCATAGTACGCTGGGTGATATTGACTCTGTAACGCTGAGAAAATTCCGCAATCGTATGCGGGATACTCCCATGGGAACTCTGTGGCAACACGAGAGCGATGAAGGACTGCTGCGAAAGTTAAGAGCCTATCGAACAGACCGCGCCACGGGAGAAACTGGTGTAACACTGGCTGGTTTACTCATGTTCGGCAAGCATGACTCCATTCTTGATTTATGGCCCAGCTTCCAATTGGATTACTTTGAATACGAGAACTCCACGGATGAGAATGCCCGGTGGAGTGATCGCTTAACGAATGATGGTTCATGGGCCGGCAATCTGTATGAGTTCACATTCCAGGTGCTGGGGCGCCTTCAATTAGGCTTGAAACGTCCATTTGAGTTGAACAAGGACATGACCCGCAAAGGGGAAACACTCGCCGACATTGCTTTGCGCGAAGCGGTTGCCAATACCATCATTCATGCGGACTATTGGGTGGATGCCGGAATCCGGATTACCAAGCGCCCGGAGGGGTTGAAGTTTGTAAATCCGGGCACCATGTTAGTGAATAAAGACACGCTCTTCACCGACTCGGAGCAGATTAGCATTTGCCGCAACAAGAACCTGCAACGCATGTTCCAGGCATTGGGTATGGGGGATAAAGCCGGTAGTGGAGTAGAGAAAATCACCAAGGGGTGGTTTGACACTTGCCTTGCGTTCCCGCAAATAAGCGAACTGGGTAATCCATGGAGAGTTGTATGGTTTTTGCCCTCTGTTGGAATGATTCCACGCAAGAATCTGGATGCTATTATTCATCGCATTGGCGCACAGGATTTTTCACAACTCTCATCGTTTGAAAAGCTGGTGCTGGTCTGCGTACCCTTCGACAGTTTCATCTCTCATGGTGATATTCAAAACATGTTGCCGATGCATCCTGCTGATTTAAGCCGATATTTGTCCCGCTTTGTGGAACGCGGCTATCTGAAGACCAAAGGACGCACTCGAGGCATGAAATATTGCTGGAGTGAGGCAAATGCAAGACAAATGTCACAGTTCCATGGAAATACCGAGCAAATGTCACAGCAAATGTCACACCTCACCAGAGAAGTTGCGAACAATTCCTCAACTATTGGAGCTATTAATAATAAAAGGAATGAGGAAGATTTACCTCTTTTCAATCAAATGTCACAGCTCGAGGAAAAATCCACGCAAATGTCACACCTAATGTCACAGCTGCCGGAATCTGTACTAAAAGTGAAGGCATCCAAAAAGGTAAGCCAGGAGGAAATGGAAACCGCAATCTGTGATTTATGCCGAAATCGTTGGGTAACAAGCGTAGAGATGGCAAGCATCTTGGGCAGAGAAAAGAGAACCCTACTGCGTATACTGCGCTCGATGGTTCTGCATCATGTACTAAAAGCCAAGGAAAAACAAACAAATCATCCGCAACAGGCATACCAAACCGAAGAGAAATTATGAGCACTTTGGAATCTCAGATAGGTGAGGCAGAACGCTGTACCCAGGATAAGGTTATCGATCTTTTCAAAGACCAGCTAGGGTATGAATATCTTGGCAAGTGGGAAGTTACTGAGGCTGAATTAGCCCGGACATCTCCCATTGAAGAGGATATTCTTAGCAACTGGCTAATCCAAAAACAAGGACACTCGCCACAAACGGCTTCTGCCGCAATCACCGAGCTTAACCGGGTACGTAATAGCTCCAGCGATTTGTACGAGAGCAACAAGGCTGTCTACGAAAGACTGTACTATGGAGCAAAGGTAAGCCCGGGTATAGGAGAGAACTACGAAACTGTTCATTACATCGACTGGGACAATCCTTTGAATAATGATTTCGGTATTGCTGAGGAGGTGTCCATGAGGAGCACGGAAACAGGCATGCGCCGCCCGGATGTCGTGTTGTATGTGAATGGCATCGCTTTGGGCGTATTGGAGCTCAAAAAAGCTGCTGTAAGCGTTTCGCAAGGTATTCGCCAGAATCTGACGTACCAGAATAGGGATGAGATACCTCATTTCTTCAGTACGATCCAGCTGGTGATGGCGGGCAACGAATCCCAAGGCCTTCGGTATGGCACCACAAATACCCCGGAGAAATACTATCTGGAGTGGAAGCGTGACCCGATGGACGAAAGCAGACTACATCTATTTGAGCACTTGGAAGCCATGTGTAACAAAGAGATGTTGTTGGATTTCATCCATAACTTCACAATCTTTGATGCTGGCATCAAGAAGGTGGCGAGACAGAACCAGTACCACGGCATTAAAGCAGCCCAAAAAAGAGTGAGAGAACGCGAGGGTGGCATCATTTGGCATACGCAGGGTAGTGGTAAGAGTCTGCTGATGGTATGGCTAGCCAAGTGGATATTAGAAAACAATCCGCAAGCCCGCGTGCTGATTGTTACTGACCGCGTAGAGTTGGATGAGCAGATAGAAAAAAACTTCGCCAACACGAATTACAAACCATTCCGGGCTAAAAATGCCGAACAATTACTGCACAAGCTCAATAACAGCAAGCCGGAAAAGCAAAAGCAATCGCCTGATGAGACATGTCCCTCGATTATCTGCTCTCTTCTGCACAAGTTCAGAGACAAGGACAATTACGACGATTTTATTCGCCAGCTGAGCAATTACAAGATAGAAAACTTCTCTGTTAAGGGAGAGCTGTTTGTATTTGTTGACGAATGCCACCGCAGCGAATCCGGAAGGATGAAGAAAGCGATGGATGCTGTGCTGGGCGGTACTCAAATGTACATAGGTTTTACCGGAACGCCCTTGATGAAAAAGGATAAAGCTACTTCACAGCAGGTATTCGGCACATACATCCACACCTATAAGTTCGATGAGGCTGTGCGCGATGGCGTGGTTCTGGACTTACGCTATGAGGCGCGCAATATCGAAAACCGAGTGGTGGGACAAGACCGTCTCGATATGTGGTTTGAGCGTATCACCTTAGACATGACGGATGAGGCCAAGCGCCAAGTAAAGCAGAAGTGGGGTACCGTTTCCGCCGTATTCTCCTCCAAGGAGCGTTTGGAGAACATCGCTACGGACATTTGTCTGGATTTTACTACGAAGCCACGTTTATGTACGTCTCAAGGTACAGCCATCTTGGTAGCAGGTAGCATTTATGAGGCGTTCCGCTTCTATGATATTTTCAGTAAACGAGTTGAGTTACATGGCAAGTGTGCTGTGATTTCCTCCTTTGTTCCGGATAAGAGTGCTATCCGCACAGCAGGTTCGCAAGCTGTAGCAAACGAAGACTACTACAAGTATGAGGTAAGCCGCCGGATGCTGAAAGAATTTGATTTCGACCCGGATAAGACGGATGTGGTGTCCGAGTTTGAGACCAAAATCAAAAAGATGTTTATCGAGGAACCGGGGCGTATGAGACTACTTATAGTGGTAGATAAGCTACTGACCGGTTTTGATGCGCCTCCGGCAACGTACCTGTACATCGATAAAAAGATGCGAGACCATGGCTTGTTCCAAGCCATCTGTCGAGTGAATCGACTGGATGGCGACAGCAAGGAATACGGGTATATTGTAGATTATCAGGAGCTATTCCCTAGATTAGAGGACGCCTACCGTGACTTCACTTCCGATGCCTTTGACGGCTACGATAAGGAAGACATTGAGGGTTTATTGAAAGACCGCCTGCTAGAAGCTAAGAAACGGCTCGACCAATGCCTGGAACAACTGGATGCGCTTTGCGAGCCTGTAATGGAGCCCAAAAAACGCGATGATTATCTGAACTACTTCTGTATAGGGGCTAATCTGGATAAGCATGCGCAGCAACGCCATGCGCTATACACGTTCACCGCTTCGCTGGTGAGAGCCTTTGCACAGATTAAGTATGAAGCAGTAGAAGCCGGATATACGCAAAAACAGATGGACGCAATATCTGCTAAGGTTCATCATTATGTTGATATGCGTGACGAGGTAAAACTGTGTAGCGGTGACTATGTAGACATGAAAACGGTTGAGGCAAAAATGCGTCAGCTGGTGGATGCTTTTGTAAAAGCTGAGCCTAGCACGGTCTTGACTACGCTGAACGGCAAGACTCTTTCCGAATTGATTGCAGCCAACGCTGAGGAAACCGGAGAGCAGGTAAAGAAAAAGGTCGGCGAGAAGAATGCAGCAGATACCATCAGCAACAACATCAAGCGGGATATCACAGAGAAAAGCTGTAAGAATCCTAAGTTCTATGACAAGCTGTCAAAACTGCTTGATGAAATTGTTAAGCAACTGAAGGAGGAGGCTATCAGCTACAAGGAGTTCTTACAGAAAATAGAGAAGCTGGCAAAGGAGGTAGTGTCCGGCGGCACTCGTCAACCGGGGTATTCGCCAAAACTGTCTACAGCTCGCCAAAAAGCTCTTTTTGATAACGCTCCGGAGTCAATGGATGTATCTGAACGTGAGCGTTTTGCTGAGATAATGGATTCTTGCATCACCAACAACGCCCAGCCTGGATTCGAGACTAACACCATGAAGGAACGAAAGCTAAGGAAGGCGCTTCGCCGCTCATTAGAAGCGCTGGAAGTTGCTCAGGCTGATGATATGGTTGAGATGATATTCAATCTGGCTAAGAGCCATGCACATTGAGATTTCCGGTATAGTTGCTCAGGTCATACGCAAGCCTATTAAGCACTTGCGTATAGCGGTGTGTCCGCCTGATGCAGAGGTAGAGGTATCTGCCCCTATGAGCATGGACGAAGAAGCCATACGATTGGCGTTAATTCATCGCCTGCCATGGATTCGTTCGGAGCAAAGAGAGTTGCTCTCTCAGTTACGTTTGACCAAACGCAGCTTTGTGAGCGGGGAAAGCCATTACTTCAAAGGCAAGAGATACTTATTGAAGGTAATAGAGATACCCACCGGACAACCTCACCGAATCGAGCTTAAGGGTAAATACATGGAGATGTATGTGTATGCATCAACAACCCGAGACGCCCGGGAGAATCTGCAACAGGAATGGTATCGTGACTACCTAAAAGGTGAGTTAGAGCGAAAATTACCTGTCTTGACCGCCAAGATTGGAGTCCCTGTTCCAACGTATCTGATACGCAAGATGCGTACCCGTTGGGGTACCTGCAACAAGGAGTCAACAAATATCCAAATCAACACCGATTTGGCCATGAAGAATCCAGCCGGGCTGGAGTATGTGCTGATTCACGAGCTTTGCCACCTGATAGAAACCGACCACAACGAGACGTTCATCAATCTGCTAAAACAGCATTGCCCCAACTGGCGGCATATCCGTTCTTCACTCAATGCAGAGCCTTTAAGCTACGAGGAAAATTGGGAGGATTAACCGTAGCAATTACGTTTAACTATAGGAGATAAAACAAGCGATGATATTCGACAAACCGCTCATTAAAGAATTGCGATATGCAGAGAAAGAAAAAACCTTAACCCTGTATAAATATATTACACCAACTGCTCTTATTGGACTGCTAGAACACGGAGATTTTAAACTAACGAGAGCCTCTGATGCTAATGATTTATCAGAATTGAAGTTCAAGTATAAAGATGGAAGTGTTGGCGAGTATAGAGATTTCGGATTCATATCTTTATCAAAACACGCTAATCATGAAGCTTTGTGGGGTAATTATGCCGACAAGTACTCAGGCGCTTGTATAGAATTACAAATTCCCTATTTTTCTGTAAAAGAAGGAGCAGAGCCAAAAAATCTGGGTGAGAAAATAGACTTCGAAATTTGCGCTCCTCTACGTCAACAAAATTACAATGCCTATTGCATTTGCTATGGTAATTATGATGACGGGTATGATAAAATAGACAACAGAGGAGGAGATTTTTTAATTAAATGCTTCTACAATGATGATTTATGCGTCAATCAGGTCGCTTATGATGCTAACGATAATCTGAACTTTCATCAGTCGATATGGAAGTTAGTTAGTAGAAAGCATACTGATTGGGAATATGAAAACGAATATAGAATAGTCATCAGGAAAGAGCGATTTAGTCGCTTTTCTATAGGTCTGCCTCCTATGTTCTTTTCCAACGAAATAACGCGTTTTATTAGTAAAATAACATTGGGACCTCGTTGTCGAATCGAACCGGACGAGGTTGAGTTCATCATTAACGAGAGACGTAAGCGAATGAATGAAGGAGCACGCGATTCCTATATTCCCGATAAAATCAAGATTATCAAAGGAGTAATAGAAAATGGCAAGGCTACATTCAAAGAGAAAGAGTCATCTTGAGTTGACGTCTTTTCGATATATGATACAATCATAGAAACAAACTCCTCATGGACACAAGTAAAGGTTACATATACATACAGACGAATCCGTCTTTCCCGGTTACGTGAAGATTGGCTACGTTGACAACAAAAACAGTCAACCATAAACACAATGCCTACAAATCATTTTCCCATATTGATATACCATACCGAGGATGTGGTGACTAATGTAAACGTCACCTTTGAGGAAGATACGGTATGGCTGACGCAGGAACAGATGGCCGAGCTGTTTCAGAAAGCGAGTCAACCATCAATGAGCATATCAAGAATATATATGCCGATGGCGAATTGGCGGAAGCAACGACTTTGAGAAAATTCGGAAATTCCGAATTTTCTACTAAGCCCGTGAACTTCTATAACTTAGATATGGTGATATCGGTGTACCTTGCGCGGTTCGGGGCGAAAAATGGTCTCGTCTATATAACTAAAAGCTGGTTATGTAGCTTGAGAGGTGCATTGGCTGCCGGCAGTGCTTTCATCGCGTTTTTTTTTGGCTTGCTCGGCTTGTTGGCGAACTAGAAATTTCTCGGCAATGATAGCCATTCGGAACGCTTCACAAATGGAATCAGGACTGTCAAAGAATCCGGCATGCTTGCGTATGAATGCTAGGGTGAGTTTTTCAAAATAGTCCAACCCATCATTATAATATCCTTCCTTTCGATCGATGGGATCATCCTTGGTTGAGGAGATTAGCAATGCCCTTAAAAATTCAGTTGACAAGGGAGAGTTGGCAGATGCGTCATTCACGATGAATTTTAGAATATCCTGTGTGTCCATGAGTAATATTTTAACATTCCTAACGACATTAGCCTAGTAAAATTAGATGTGATACCCCAAGCTAAATAATACGTTTAATAGCATAGGCTCTGCCGGAGCCTGTTTCCTGTTTTAAGATAGCATTCGTATGCAAAGGCTTTTTCTTTGTCTCGGAAAGCAATGGCGGTTTCTCTATACCACGGGGCAAATTTAGAGGTGTGGGGGACGAGCCCGGCGTTGTGCATTGATAGGCGTTCTTGCAAATCATGAGCAATGCCTGTGTAGTGATGCTTGCCGGTGGGGATGTCACACAGAATGTAGACGTAGTAGAAATGGGTTCTGATTTATGCAACGCTCCGGTTTCGTTCTGCCTATGCCGAGACTGGGGGTGTTGCCCGGCTTCGTCCGCTGACGCTCGCTTTCTGGAGGCTTCTCTGCGATACGCCCACCCGGGCCGCCGAGGCTAGGCTTCTTACCATTTGGTCTGTAAGACCAAATGGCCTACGCCTGGCGGCAGCCCATTCTGGCCTGCCTTGGGGCTTCGCGTCTCGCTAATGCTCGCTTGCTACGCCCACACGGATGGCGTAGAAAAACAGCGTATCAGGTGACCTGATACGCTGTTTTACGAAGCCTGGAGCATAGCGGACTCGAACCGCTGACCCCTTCAATGCCATTGAAGTGCTCTACCAGCTGAGCTAATACCCCGCTTTGTGATGAGGTGTCCGGTGAGGACGGGGGAAGTATACATGTGATTAGAGCGTTTGGCAAGTAAAAAGTGATAAAATTGTGAATTTTTATGACAAAAGGGGTGATTTAAGCGGAGATTTGGGGCTGCAGAGAGCGGGTGTAGCGGTATATGGCGGAGGTAAGGGCGGTGTACATGAGCATTTCTCCCATCTCTTCGGCCAGGAAACAGATGTTGAATCTTTCTGCAATCATGCCGGTGGCAATACCGCAGATAAGAAGGAGGAGCTCCCAGAAGGGGATGCGGGTGCGCCATGCAAGGTTGACAATGGCGGTGAGGTTGCCTTTGCGGAAGAGAGCCAAGAGGCATAAGAGCGTGGCGGCGACGTATACGCTGGTTCTGATGACGGAGCCATGCGGTATTTCTTTCCATTTCAAATAGTCACCCGCCGGGCCGCAATGGAATATCTCCCCGGGGCGGCTCCAGAACAGGACGCGGCCACAATTAACCTCTCTCAACATGAGGAAGAGCACGACGGTGGCACAGAAGAGGTAAAGTGGCTTATCTGCCTTGGCGGTGATGCAGAATATGAGGCAGAGCATTAAGAGTATCATTTGCAGGTTTTCCAGTATGCCGTTTTCATACCCCCAGGAGTCGGGAGCATACATGATGACAAGTACAGACAACGGGATAACGGCCACGACAAACCAAGTGGAGAGATAAGCGCGGAAATCGAATCTATTGTGTAACATGGAGAAGTAGCTTGTTGAGTTATGTGTATTATACCCTCTATTTTTATAAATGCAAGTTTTAACATTTTTTAATCGTGCAAAGAGGGGGACAATATGCTCACAGAAAAACCCGGTAGCTGTTGTGAGCTGCCGGGCTTTTGAAATGGGTGTTAAGCGTTGGTGGTTATTTGATGATTACCGTTTGCTTTTCACCTTTTTTAAGCTTAATCTCGGGGATGAGGATGAAGTCATCCGTCAGCACGGCACCCTCTACGTTGCACTCTGTGGCACCATCTCCGGTGGCGGCAGTGGGGAACCAGACGCCGAGGCGGCCCTTATGGTCCATATTGGCGGTGATGGTGAACTGCTTGTCGTTTTGCCACTCAATGCACACGGGGCACGGGGACTGGGAGCAGTCGAGGGAGGCGGACCAGGCGGGGTCGCCATAGAAGGCGACGACATCTCGATCATGCACGTAGCCCAGGGCATCTTTGGCGTTTTGCTGGTTGAGGGCAGCGCCGGAGCGGAACACATCGTTCTGCAGCTTGAGGTCCACCTGCTCACCGTTAAATTGAATATTGAGCAGTTTGGGGTCTATTTGCTGCGTGTTGTGCAGCATGAACTGGTTGTTGATAAACCAGGCATGAGAGAACGGTGTGCCGTTGGCGGCATCGAAGAAGCAGCTGAGGGTACCCCAGCCCCCTGCCCCATACCAAGAGGGTACGGTGTAGCCCACTACCTGGTTGCAGGTATAGGCGGACAAGGCGGTGACGGCCATGCTGTTTTTGGTGTGGCAGGCATCTCCAAAGAGGCAGTTGCCGGCGGCCAACCAAATGCGGGTGTTGCCATCGGGCTCGATAGCCGGGGTATTGAGCTGCTCTACCAATTTACCGATCAAAGAGGAATTGCCTTGACGGGCTTTGGTGAGCGGGCGGAAGAAATAGCCCATTTGACGCTTTT
Organism: Akkermansia sp.; assembly: GCA_017399165.1. Classification (GTDB taxonomy): domain Bacteria; phylum Verrucomicrobiota; class Verrucomicrobiia; order Verrucomicrobiales; family Akkermansiaceae; genus Akkermansia. The sequence goes on along the minus strand of JAFQEF010000070.1, from coordinate 53,978 downwards.
TGAGCTGGTAGAAGCGGTTCTCATACGGGAAGATAAGCCCGCGGGAGAAGGGCATCTCCAGGTTAAACTGCGTGGCGTGGCTGGAGGTAACAACCATTTGGGAACGGGCGTTTTCCAAACGCTCTGCAAAGAGGCTCTGGAAACCGTCCTCCAGCAGTTGGCGGCCTTTTTCTGTAGATTTATCGTAGGTGGTGCTGGTGGGTTCAACGCCGCCGTCTTGCTCCAAAATGGGGCTGTTGGTCCAGTCCGTAATACAGTAGCTGTAGTTAAAGTGGTGCCAGCCTACATTGGTGGTGCCAAGCAAGCGTTTGATGACAAGGGGCTTGGTTTCTTTAGCAATGCGCATGGCATCTGCGGCAGAGTAACCGGTGACAATGCCCCAAATGCAGTCACCCCAAAGGTCTGAATCCACCTTACGGGCAGCGCGGTGCATGTGGTTGATGGTGTCTCGGCCAACCTCCTCGGGCTTAACTACAATGGCAGCATAGCGGGCACCGGTGCTGCGCAGCGCCTCGGTGAGGTCTTGCTCGGTAAGGGCGGGTATCACCACCTTCTCTGCACCGGGGTACTTGGCTACCAGGGCATCTGCCACGGCGGCCCACTCGGCATCTTTTGCTGTGGTGGCGGTGGTTACAACGGTATAATCCTCTACCGTGGGGGCAACTTTGGCAATGGGGGGCTGAGCCTCTGTGGCAGGGGCGGCCTCTGCAGGCTGCTCTTCATCTGCCGGGGTGTAGTCCTCCGGCACGGTGTAGTAGCAGTTTACATTCTTGTTGCCGAACACATCCTTGGCCAGTTGCTGAATCTCCTCAAAGGTGATGGACTTGAAGTCGTCTACCACGTTGCGGATGTTCTCCAGCTTTTCGGGGTCGCTCTGCAGGTCTGCCAAAGCACCGCACCAGAAGGAGTTTTGGCGCAGGGCTTTCTCAGAGGAGGCGATGATGGGGCGAATAGCGCACTGGAAGTCGTCCTCCGTGAACTCGCCACGGCCCACGCTGTCCAGAATCTCCATCATGGCATCATTCACCAGCTTGCGGTTGCGCTTAACACCGGCACTTGCGGCGGTAATGGTGGCAGCGTTATCGAAGTCCGGCGCGTTGCTGACGGATACGGAGGGTGAGTAGGTTTCGCCCATCTTGGCGCGTATGCCGTCGAACAGCTTGGCACGGGCAATGGAGGCCAACACACGCAGGCGGCGGCTGTGCTTAACATCCTTACCATTGCCGGCGGGGCGCACCTGCACCACCAGGGTTTTGTCCAAATTGGTGTGGTAGCGGAAGAATGCCTCCTGCCCCCAGGGGCGGAAGTTGATGGTGCGCTGCTCGGGGGTCAGCTCGGTAAACTCGGGGTTACGGGCAGGCATGGCACCAAAGGTGCGCTCAATGATGGGCAGAGCCTTGTCAATGTCGAAGTCGCCCACCAAGGTTACCTCTACAGCTCCTTTTTGGAAGAAGGGGTCCATAGCGGCCTTAACCTGCTCTACGGTGATAGCCTCCACCTGCTCGCGTGCAGGCACGTTGAAGCGGGGGTCATCCCCATACATAGCCTTGGCGCTGTTGAGTGTGAAAGCCCCTTGGGGCGTGGTGGTAAGCTGCCGGTACATGGCCGGCAGGCGGCGGTGAATCATGGCAATGGCCTCTTGGCGGTAGGCGGGGTGCATAATACCTGCCACAATCAGCTTGCATTGCAGCTCCAAGTCCTCCTCTGTGGTGCCGCCGGAGTAGCTCATGCGCGTGTCGCTCACGCCGAAGTTGAGGTCCACATTGTGCCCCAGCATAATGCGCTTGAGCTCGTCCAAATCGTGCGCCTCAAGAGCACTCAGCCCAACAACGGAGCCAGCAACCGTGTTCAAGCCGGGAACCACCGGCATTTTGAGGTTGCCGCCATCCACCTGTGCACTCACCGTGAGTGCGCCTTTGCGGTAGTCTGTGCGTTTAAGGTTCACCTTAATGCCGTTAGAGAGCGTGAGGGTGGTCACATCAATATCCGCAATGTGGTCCTTCTTCACAATCTTGCCCGGCTCGCCGATGTTGTCGTAGGCAAAGGGCTTGGCTGCGCGCAGCTCGGGTTTCTCCACCGCTACCTTGTTGGCGGTGTCAAACACGGCGGCAAGGCTCTCCTCCGTCAAATCTGCGGGTATGGTGCCGGTGGCGGTCAGCTTGCTGTTGGCGGCATTGTAGGCTTGCTCCAGGGCGGCGCGGCAGCAGTCCGGGTTCTGCAAAATCAACTGAACAGCCATTTGGAAGACGCGCATATCCTCCTGCGGGGAGGTGTGCACCAGCTTATCGCCCACGGCATTGATTAAGTGAGAGGCCATGGCATCTGCCGGCACGCTCTCCCAGGTTTCGATGGAGTGGGTGAGGTCTGAGGCAATGCCGGAGAGGATCTCCGTAAACTCATGAGCCTCGAAACCATATTGAATAGCCTTGCGCAGCTCTTGCTCTGCACGGCTCAAAGCACCCTGCCATTTATCGGGGGCGGCAGAAACACTCAGGCTGAAGGCATCTGCCGTGTTAAAAATCACCTCGCTGCCCACAGAGGCGCCGTTGAACGGGGAGTCCGCCTGCTGGGCAATGCGGCTCAAGCGGCTGTTGAGCATGGCGCAGGCAATTTGCAACGGCATGTCCTTAATGCGCTTCTCCAAAGAGTCCGGCTCTTCTTGGTACTGTTTCACCGTGGCGGCAGAGATATTGACCGTGGCTTGCTCCTTAACGGGCAACACACGCACCGTGCGGCCGGTGTTGGTAATGGTACCCAGTGCGGGGTGCTCCGGGTTCTCTGCCTTGGGCATGCTTACAAAGTGGTTGCGAATCCACTTCTCCGCCGTGGCCGGCTCAAAATCACCCGTTACGATAAGCGTCATGCGCTCCGGCACATAGTGTTTCTTGTAATAGTCACGGAACAGCTCGTAGGGGGCGTGCTTAATCACCTCCTCCTTACCAATGGGCATATACTTGGCAATGCGCGTGCCCTCTGCAAGCTGGTCTATCGTGGCAATCATGGCACGGTAGCTCTCGGAGTCCCGGCTCTTGAGCTCGCTCACAATAATGCCGCGCTCGTGGTCAATGGCAGAGTCCTCCAACTTGGCACCATCCGCAAAATCGCGCATAATGGTGAAGGCAAAATTCACCGTCTCCGGGTTCTGGTTGGGCAAGTCCAACATGTACACCGTATGTTGCAAAGAGGTGTAGGCATTCGCATCTCCACCAAAACCAAGCCCCAAGCGCTGCATGGCCGGTATCAGCTCACCGCGCTCAAAACTGCGGCTGCCGTTAAACACCATGTGCTCCAAAAAGTGAGAGATACCGCTCGTCTCCTCATTCTCATCCAAAGAGCCCGTTTGCACAAACAGGCGCACACTGGCGCGGCCTGCCGGCTCCTTCGTGGGGCGTATCATGTAGGTTAAACCGTTATGCAGCTTACCCACAATTAATTGAGGGTCTTGTTGCAGCTGCAACTCCTGCACCGGCGCACCTGCCTCGGCCGTTGCGGCCACGGGCTGTGCTTCCTCTGCAGGCACGGGTGCCTGGGCATAGGCATACATTGCCGTCCCGGCCATCACCATCAGCGTTGTCGTTATGGTTCTGTTCATAATCAAAATTTGATTTTCCCTACCATAGCACAATGATTATCCTTTGTCGACACCTCTTTTTTATACTGACACCAAAAAACTGTTTTTCTTTTTGTATGACACTGCTTTTTCCCCCTCCACTCTTTTTTATCCTTGACTCCCCTGCCCGCCTTTGCTAACATCAACCCGGCCCTGTAGCTCAGTGGTTAGAGCAGGCGACTCATAATCGCTTGGTCGCGGGTTCGAGCCCCGCCGGGGCTAGCTCAAATAAGCGCACCATCTCGGTGCGCTTTTTTGTGCTTATACTCCAAGGCGGATTTTGGCTCGAACCCGCGACCGAGCGGGCAGGCTGCGAGTGACGCAGCAGCCTGCCCCCAAGCCGAGCAGACACCTCTGCGAGGGGACCGCTTGCCCTGCAAGCGGCTTGGGGGGTGGGTAGAGCCCCGATGAATCGAACCGGGGCAAGGAGGCGGCGGAAAGTTGGTATTTATGCTTGCATATTGAATATCATTTTAGTACAATCATGCAGTTTGCGTAGTTACGATCAAAATATTTTCACTATGAAGGGGCAAAAAATAAGCATGTTTATGAAGTTGAATGAGGAGGCGAAAGCAAAGAGGATAGCAGGATGTTTGTCTATCCATTTCAGAAGAATTCTACTCTTTTTCTTCTCTGTCTTGTTATTATTCTTTTTAAGCTCATGCTATTTCTATACGCGTGTTGGTGATGCTCTTGATTGTATAGGCACACAAGTTCCCGATTATCCGGGAACACAGCCATTGGAGCAATGTAAATTTTGGAAATATAATAATCAACTATACGTGGAGATTCCTTATTGTTGGAAAAACAAGGAAGCACCTGCTCTTTTCTGGTTTGATCCTATTTTTAATCCAAGTTCACCAATGTTGTTGCAGACGTCTTCCCCTGAAGGCGAAAAAGCAGCAAATGCTCATAGCAGGTATAATAGTACATTATTAGTAAGCACGAATTCCAGCATAGCTTCATCATATATTTTCAGCGAAGATTTTGATTACGATAAAGCAACTCCTATTAATATAACTCCGAAAAATCAATATAAGGAATTGAACTCCATTTGCGAGTTACGTGATGGGAAATATTATGTACGAACTCCCTATCTTAATGATGATTGGACACCTTGTGAAAATTATACTTGGGTGTACTATGCCATGCGGCCTCTGGTATATGCCGGGTACATTGCTGATATCCCTTTTTCTATAACATTAACGGCTCTTTCTCCCGTCACTATGCCGATTTGTCGAGTTATTAATACTAACAGACGACAAAAGGACACGGCACTGCGTCAAAAAAGTCGCGGAATGAATAGTGATTAATATCCACATTTAACGATAACCAATTTATTGCACTATATCAGAAACAATTAGACACCGTAACAAAGAACCATCTTCCGAATACTATGAAGCTGAGAACTTTAGTATATTTTGTGCATGCAGCGCTGACATCCGTAGGGGCTCTCGTAACCGCAGCGGAGCAGCAAGCGGGGAATAACGCAGCGCCGGTAGCACCGGTGGCACCATTAGATGCGGCTTTTCTCGAGGCTGCGGTCAAGAGCATTCAATCATACCGACATGATGATTCAGCCATGCGTGAACTGCTACGCCGAGGGGCTAATGTAAATGCGGCGGATGCAGCAGGCAATAATGCTCTGATGCTGGCTATCAAATCCGTAGATGGTCATAGCGAATATGAAATTACAAAAGAACTTTTCGATTTCCTTCGCGATGCCGGAATTAACCTGCATGCTCGCAATAAGGATGGCTTGAATGCCGCAGAGCTGAATTGCTGCCTGTATTACCCCTACGAGTTTCTGAAAAAAGAATTTGAACAAGCCGGCGTTCCGATAAGCGCAGGAGCCCGCCTGACAGCCGCTGCGGCGGTAGGCAATGTGGCAGAGGTGGAGCGACTCTTAAAGTCCGGGGCAGACCCGAATTTCAACAGAGCCTGTGCTTTATCTCAATGCATGGGGATTATCACCGATGGGCCGAAAAAGAACGAAGTTATCATTACAGCCCTGCTGCTGCAAGCCGGGGCTGATCCGAACCTGGGGGGAGGCTCGATGATGACACGTGCGGTGCTCAGCGACCACTCTGCTGAACTGGTGCCGCTGCTGTTGCAGCACGGGTTCCGGGTGCGAGATATCGATGAGGCAACTATCGGCCAGTGGACGGAGCATCTGCTGCTGCATCGTTCTCGGGCTAAGGTAGACACCGTCAATCTGCTCATCTGCCACGGTGCAGTGCTGAATGATGAAAACTGGTACACACCCTACTTCTGTAATCTGGTAACAAAGGGAGAGGGGGACTATCATGATATGCAGCAGGCCCGCCATTTCATCGAATTGGGGCTGGATGCCACCCGCAAGAACGAGGACGGCAAAACCGCCTATATGCTGGCACGCGAAAAGAAGCTCGGGCTTGGCATTCAGCATATTCTGGAGAATCCGCAGGCCCTGCTTGCAGAGCTGCAACAAAAAGCACAAGTGGTGGATGCCGCCGGGCGCACACAGCTGATGCTGGCCGTGGCAGACCCGCACAAACCCGCCATAGAGGTACACAAATGGCTCCGCGCCGGGGTGAATGTGAATGCACGAGACGCGCAGGGGCGAACCGCTCTTTTCTATATCAACGCTTTCTGCCCACAAAAAGACATCAAGGCGAGGCTGCTCATTGAAGCCGGGGCAGATGTGAACGCCCGTGATGCGCAGGGGCTCACCCCGTTGCTGGCACTGCCGTATGTGCATGACCTCCGGATACCGCAGCAGCGTTCCTGTGCCCCCATCATCCGTCTGCTGGCGGAGGCCGGGGCAGATTTGAATGCCTGCGATAACGATGGCTACACTCGCTTAGAGCGCATGCTTCGCCAAGGGCATCTGAGTTTGATGGATTGGGAGAGCGTGATGCTGCTCCAACAGCTCGGCTGTGCCCCCCGCCCAGAAAGATTACAAAAATAATAGCCCACCAAGCCGGGAATCTTGACCGCCACAGCCCTGTGCCTTGCAGTGCCGGGGCTGAACACGTGTGTTACGAAGACGAGCAGCAATCATATCATCTCACCCATTTTCCGTAGCCCTGCTCTGTTTAACGCTTTTGATAATCAGCAAGCAAATGACAAGCAAGATAGGGAAAGCGGAGGCGACGAGGAGGCCGGTTTTGAGATTGCCGTTGGCAAGTTCAGAGACATAGCCCACCATCGTGGGGCTGAGGGTTGCGCCAAGGTCTCCGGCAAGGGCTAGGAACGCAAACAAGGCAGTGCCGCCGAAGGGGCATTTTTGTGCGGAAATGCTGATGGAGCCCGGCCACATGATGCCCACGGCAAGGCCGCACAAGGCACAGCCCGCCAAGCCTACAAGAGGCAGTGCCGCCAGAGAGGCCACAAAATAGCACACGGCACACAAAACGCCGGACATCAGCATGGTGTTCACCAAATTAAGGCTCGCGCTCATCTTGCCGTATAGCAAGCGTGATACGCCCATAAACGCGGCAAACAAGCACGGCCCGGCCAAATCGCCAACGGCTTTCGATACACCCAAGGCGGACTCCGTGAAGGCAGATGCCCACTGCGCCATGGAGGCCTCCGACGCGCCGGAGCATATCATCAGCAAAATAAGCAGCCAAAACAGCGGCAGGCGCAGCAGCTTGCGCGTTGAGTTGCCCTCTGCGCTCTCCGGCAGGCGCTCAATGGGGCATGTGAGAAAATTGAAGGTGTTATACAGCGGGATAGCAGCCCAAATCAACGTCAGCAGTTTCCAGTTTTCCACCCCGAACACGGCAAAAAAGATGGTGGAGCCTAAAATAACAGCCACCGCCCCCCAGCAATAAAAGGAGTGCAGCAGGCTCATCATACCGTCTTTATTTTTAAAGGGGCATGCCTCCACCACAGGGCTTACCAGCACCTCTATAAGGCCACTGCCAATGGCATAAAGCACCACGGCAATAATGATACCCACAAACGGGGTGCCCAGCATATCCGGCAACACCACCATCAGCACAAGGCCCAAAGCAGAAATCACTTGAGACACCGTTACACAGGCGCGGTAGCCTATTTTATCTGCATATTTGGTGGCAGCAAGGTCAACAAAAAGCTGGGTCAGGTAAAAGGTAAAGGGAATAAGCGCAATTTGCTCAAGAGAAACCTTATACACCCCCTTAAAGGTTAAAAACAGGAGTGGGGCAAAGTTTGCGGTGATTGCCTGCGTAACAAAACCCAAGTAACAGGCTATCAAAGTTTTGTTGTAATTCTTTTCTTGTGAGTTCATTTGACTATTTCATACTTTTACACCAAGGGGCACACACAGGCTACCGTATAAACGCTCCCCCCTCCCGAGGCTAGCTCAGGAGGGGGGCTAAAACATAATGGGATATTTTATTGCATGTCGCAAACACCCTCCATTGCGACTACATCAAACGGTTTGATGGTAATCTCGAGGGGTTGGTCAACATCAATGGGCGTATCCATGATGGGGAGTCGTGTCTGGTCCGCAAAGGAGCTGCGGAGCACCACCGTACCCTTAACCGTGGGCGGAACATCCAGAATCTCACGCAAGGTGCACTTAAGCGTCTTCACGTGCTTAGAGGAATTGCGCAGAGACAAGGTGCACTTATTCATGTTCCAAGAGGCCCAGCCATAAATATCGCCGTCCTTTTTCTGCTTATCCCAAGGGTTACCACCCACCCAGTGAGTATCAGCCAGCACATCCGCATTGCGGCGGATCCAGGCAATGCATTGGGCCAGTTCATCCCACAGTTGACCATTGTTCTGGGCCAAAATAACGGCATCTGCGTAAACCTCCTGCAGGCCGGAGCCGCTGGTGAACGAGGCACGCATCTCCTTCACGCAGTTGGCGGGGTCCTTGCTCATGACACGGGGCGGACCATTGTGGGTAAGAATAGTACCGTGCGTCATGATGGCGTTAATGGGCATGAGCGGGGAGCCCTGCACAAATACCTCATGCACCAAACGGTCGCGGTAGGTCATCCATCTGTCGCGGGCATCGCCCATGTTGCCGATTTGGTCGAAGTCGTTCTCCTGGCGCCAAATGGAGTCTGCATGCATGAACCAGAACGGGCTTGCCCAAGTGCCTACCGTGGTGTTCAGGTAAATGTCGGGGCGAGCCTTGCGCAGCTCTGCCAGCACGCGCAGAATCCCCTCGGCGTCCTCCAAGGCACCCGGTCCTTTGGCATGGAACTTGGTAGAAATGCCATCGAACTTGAAGTAGCGCATGTCGTAGTTCTTCACCATGTCTTTGCAGCGCCCCACAAAGGCGTTGAAATAGATGGGGTTGGACAGTTCAAAGTTAGAGATTTGGTTCTTGGGGTGCGTGGCATTCCAATAGGCAATACGCAGAGACTTGGAGCGGCCATAGCCACCCACAGGGCCCAACCACGTGCCCATGCCACAATCCATAGAGGTAGCAACCTTGTTAATCTCTGCAAAGCCATTGGGGAAACCGATATGGAAATCCCACAAGCTGTTAAAGTCATCCCAGCCGTCGTCAATCATGTAGGCATCAATCTTAACGCCACGCTTTTCAAACAGCTCACGCTTCCAGGTGTTGATAACATCCAGAGAAATCTTCTCCGTAGTGCGCTTCATCGGGTCGCTGTAGTCGTGGCGAGTAATGCCAATCTCATACCAGTCGTTATAGTGTACCATGGTGCGGTATGGTACGGGGCGCTCTCTCTCCAAGTAGGCCAAGAGGGAGCGGCGCTGCTGGCCGGGGGCAAACAAGCCAATCACAGAGTTCACCTGCCACGGCGTGTCCGGGTTAAGGTTGGTTTTTCTCACCCAAGTACCACGCACAAGATCCTCCGGTATGGCTTCGGCAGCATTTTCCTCTGCATAAGCCGTGGGCAGAGACAAAGCAATGCGGCCGTTGCTCGTTACGGGCTCGGTCTTTTTCTCAATCCAATAGCGCAGGTGGTATGTACCGGCCACAGGCACCAGCAAACGGTACTCCGACGCAACGGAGCGATTGCCCGTGTACCCGGGGTGAACATCCTCTGACACCACTTGTCCATTCGTTGTCACTAACTGCACCGCAACAATATTGAGCCGATTGTTACCGCTCTCGTACTTGAAGTCGATAACACACTCACCGGGCTCGGTAAACTTAACGGGTCCCTCAGCTGCCAGCAAATCTCGCACGGTCGGGCCAACCTTGGCATCAAACTTGTTGCCGTACACCTCCGCAAAGCTGCTCGGCACGGCAAACACGTTGCCGAACATCTCCGGGGTCCAGCCCTCGGCATTCCAGGCATCCTTGCTGTCGGAGCCATGCTGCCCCACCGTCATCACGGACATGGGGGTCTCCAACCCCATAAACAATTTATCCGTAATAACAAGCGTACCGTGTGTAGTATTGCCGGATATGGAAGGAATACCACCTGCTGCCGTGGGCTTGACGGAGAGAGGGGTGATAGTGGCAAAAGGCACAGGCTCCTTGCCGGCGTTGAGGGTTACCTCTTGGCGAATATAGTGAGAACCATCACGCAGCACCGCACGCCATTGCACAGAGAATTGAGCATTGGGGGCAGTGAACACAGCAGATATTGCCTTGCCTGCCTGTTGCTTGGAAACAGTCAGAGAGCTCGGCTCGGGCTGCAGTTGCTCCACGGTCAGTTTTGTGGCCTGCATATTGGTGGAGTTCAGCTCCCTGCCGTCCCCCAATTTGATAGAGAACACAGGTTTGCCACCCTCCAGCAGCTGCACGCCATCCGCCGTGCAAAACCCGCCGAATACAACCCCCTGCCCCTGTTGGCTAAAAGTTGCGCTCACCAGCTCATTGCCAATAGTATAGGTATTGCTTGCGCTTTCTACCTTAACATCAGCCTTACCCGGGGCCACCCCCGGATACTCCACAGCACCTGCCTGAACACAAAGTGCTGCCATTAGCGTTGCGATGAATAAATTGTGATGCATAAGATCGAGTTAATTGTTTAACTACCCAACATGATAGCATATCCCCCGCAGAAATCAAGCTCCTTTTTTTCATCAAAAAACACATACGTGTCCCGATGATTTGGGACACATTAATCTTACGGTAATGAATGAGCTACATGATACCCCTGCCAAGGAATATTCGACAAAACACGCCGATTTTAAGTACACAATGGCAATATTCCCTAAAAACTTTGGGACACGTGTGATAAGATTTCTGAATGGCGATTTTCTGAGTTGGCGTCTGACCACCGCCGCACTACGTGCTATGGCGTGCGGAAGAGTTAAGCTTCATTATCAATCAGAAACCTTAACAGTTGTTTCTAAAAATTCTGCCACAGCTCGATGTTGTGCCGGAGAAGCCCAAAAGGAAGCATCATTAAGGATTTGGGGCAAAGGAGGCCAAGCAGAACGGGACTGTTGCTCGGCTGAGATATTGGCACACCCCATGGTTGCCAGAACACGAGCGTGCTCCAAGCGGGAATTGATGAGGGCTATCAGCCAGGGGGATTCCCACTCCGCCTCCGTACACATGCCCTGCTCTATAAGGAACCGAAGCATTTGAGGTGAGCCGTGGAGGATGACGTGGCAGAGGGAATCCGCATGGCAGGATTGCCACCATGCGGCATCTGCTTGCTGCAACAAAATATGCATCAAAGGCATAGCATCTGCCTGCACCACATCGCAGAACACTTTTTCACACAAGGCCAGGTGTTGTCCACTGCGCCAAAGCAGCATGTAGCGCAGCAATAATTTTTCAAATGTGGTGGTATCCCCTTGCTGCACGGCTTCATGAAAACGCATCGACGGTCTGACATAGGTCAAATCATGCCGCACACGCCAATAGCATTGCCTTGAGAGCAACAATAACCACAACACCACCAAAAGGGCAGCAATCAACAACGCACCATATAACACGTATCGCCACCCACACAACAGGCACGCGCTCACCATAAGCCCCGCAACCACCAATTTGGCGGCAAGAATCAGCAAATCGTTTTTCATGGGGTACGCCATTGCTCAGCTATGCGTTTTGCTGCATCCGGCACGGGGTAGCGGCGCTCGGTAAGATAATCTATCGTTTCAATGTAGTGCTGATGATCATTCTCCCAAGCGGCTTCATCCAGCAACTCTTCATCGAGCGTTTTTTCTTTGCTCTGTTGCTCGGGGGTGATGGTATTTGCTCCGAACGCATCCAAGAGGCGAGCATGCTCTACCAAGCCGCAAGAAACAGCCCAAAGCCATGGCGATGTGCGCTCCGATTCCGCTTGCATCCCCTGCTCCAGCAACAGGCGCAACATTTCAAGGGAACCAAAGTTAATGGTTTCCCACAGCGGGCCTTCCGTTACCGAGTCTTGTTTCAGATACACCTGTTGCCACGCCGAAGCAGTATCGCAAGAGAACAACACACGCATGCACGGCAGGCAATTACGCTCCACCAAGTAGTCAAACACCATGACAAATGTAAGGTTATCCTCATGGCAAAGGGCCTTGTAATGTTTGTGTACCAAGGCCTCAAACGCGGCGGTATTTTCAGAATCGATAGCGCGTTTCATGGGGGTGATTACCCTCTTATTTTTCCACCACCAATACAAAATACCACCCACAAGGAGAATAAGGAACCATCCGCCATAGATGGCAAGCTCTGAGGCAATATCCAAGATATCTGCAAGAGTCATCATCATTTTAAACCTTGGTATTTAAGGAGGGCATCGGGGTCAACATCTCGCCCCATGAAGTCGCGGTAGATATCACGCGCCGGCTCGCTTGCCCCTTTTTCAAGAATGGCTTTGCGGTATGCAGCCCCTGTTTGCTCATTAAAGATGCCATCCTTTTTAAAGCGCAGGAAGGCATCTGTAGAAAGGGTTTCGGACCACTTATACGTATAGTACCCGGCCGCATACCCACCTTGAAAACAATGCAGCAGATTACGCATAATGCAGGGAGCCTGCACGGAGAACGGGGCTGTATAGGGAGCCAGCATTTCTGCGGCGACGGCATCCGGATCTTTACCGGCAAACTTATCTGCATAGTTCATGTGCATCTCTAAATCAAGCTTAGCAATGCAAAGGGAGCGCATGTGGTTGGTGGCCGGCATAAAGGAGCGGCTGGCTGCCAGCTTTTGCAGATACTCTTGCGGTATAGGCTCGCCGGTTTGGTAATGGAAGGCAAATGTGGCCAGAGCCTCGGGCTCCCATGCCCAGTTCTCCAACAACTGGCTGGGCATCTCCGCAAAATCCCATTCCACAGCCGGGCTGCAATGGCGCAGGTAGCGCGTGCGCCCCAGCATATAGTGCATCATGTGCCCGAACTCGTGGAAAAAGATTTGGAGCTCGGGGTGAGAGAACAGAGCCGGTTGCCCGGGAGCAGCAGAGCAGAAATTGGCCACCAGTGCCGCCAAATGAGGTTCTGCAACAGCGGCATCGGGCGTGCTTTGCCCCATGCGCAGGGGCATACACCACGCACCGGGGCGCTTGCCTTTGCGGGGGTGTAAATCTAAGTAAAAAGAGCCCAAATGCTGCCCGCTTTGCGTATCAAATACGGCATAAAGCTTAACCGCCGGGTGCCACACCTCTGCATAGCCCTGCGGCAAGGTTTGCCCGGGTTCAAGATACACGGAGGGCAGCTCACGGTATGTTACGCCAAACAACTTAGAGCAAAGGGAGAACAAGCCGTCTATAACCTGCTGTTTCTCAAAATAGGGGCGAACGGATGCCGTGTTGAAGGCGTAGCGCTCTCCCGCCATCATGGAGGCGTATTTACGCTCATCCCAAGGGTCAATTTGAGTTACCTTTTCATTCTTAAGTTGAGACATATACTCCAGCAACCGGGCATTTTCTTTATCAAAAGCGGGTTTAAGCTCGCGCATCATGGTATCCACAAAGTCCAGCGCGGCTTGCCCGTTTTTCATCATGCGCGTGGCGGCTTTCATATCCGCATAGTTTTTATAACCAATCAGCTGAGCATACTCATGGCGTAGCTGCATCATGGCTGCAATGATGGGCGCATTATCATATTTACTACCGGCACCGGGGGATTTGGTACCCTCCCAACACTTGCGGCGCGTTTCCGCCACATTGCACGTGGCCATCACATCCATAGCCAAACCGGCATTCAGGGTAATGAGCCAAGCAGGCTGCTCCGGAGTAGAGAGCCCACGGGCGCGCGCCTCGGCTTCTGCAGCCGCCATGCGCGCGGGGGAAACCCCACGCAGCTCGGCAGGGTCCGTTATCAGCAGAGACCACGCCGCCGTTGCTTCCTGCACATTGCGCCCATAGCGCATAGCCAACTGCCCCAGTTGCAGGTTAAGCTCAGCCTTGCGTTTTTTTTGCGCGGCGTTAAGGGCCGCACCGCTATGGATAAAATGCAACACCGTTTGGTCTACAAGGCGTTTTTGCTCGGGGGATAGCTGCTGCACCCACGGCTGCTCGGATGCCGTTTTAATGACCTGCCACAGTTGGTCATTTTGCATAAGCTGCGCATCAAACTGCGTGAGAGCCCCCATAAGGTAGGCTTGCACCTGTTGCAGCGTGCGGTCATCCTTCACGGCAATAAGGTGGTGCAGGTATTGCTGGGTTTGCTCCAGCTCTGCTACGGCCTCTGCGTATGCCACAAAGGTGTTTTCAAAGGTCATGTGCTGTGGCTCCAGCTTGCAAAGTGCATGGATATGCTGCTCTGCCAGCTGCACGGCAGCCTCCGTATCAAGTATAGCCTGCTTGGGGGTCATGGCAGACCACGCAGGGTACAACTGCGTGCGGAACAAGGGGTGCTCTACCGCTGCGGACTGAACCACGGCGGGGGATGCCCCTTGCTGCGCAGTAACAGGGGCGAACAACGCAAGTATAGAAACGCTAACAGCGGAAAGGAATCGGTATCTCATAATTTAAAGGTTGTGTTGAAGCTTGTGTCTTCTTATCAGGGCATCGGCATCCGGGTCGCGCCCCATAAACATGCGGTAAAGTTCATCTGCCGGTATGCTATCCCCCTTCTCCAAAATGGTTTCTCGGTATTTTTTACCGATTTGCGGATTCATCAACCCACTATGTTCAAATAGAGTAAAGGCATCTGCCGCCATTACCTCTGACCACAGGTAAGTGTACACCCCGGCAGCATAGCCACCGGAAAAACAGTGGGATAAATTACGCAAACAAGAATAGGGTGTTGAGGCATACGGCAATTGGCAATCCTTGGCAATTGCCGCAGATACTTCATCCAAAGACCGCCCCTTGAACTTTTGTGCATAGTGCATGTGAATCTCCAAATCCAACTTCGCTTTACACAAAATCTCCATATACATGGAAACCTGCATTGCCTTGCGATCCTCTGACAGAGATTTAAGATACTGCTCGGGGCATGCCTGTTTTGTGCGATAATGGCGAGCAAAAACAGCCAGCACCTCCGGCGACCACGCCCAGTTTTCAGCAAGCGTGCTGGGGAACTCCGTAAAATCCCATGCAACGCCCATGGCGCAATGCCCTTTCAGCTCTGTATGGCTGAGCAAGTGGTGCATCATGTGCCCGAACTCATGGAAAAGCACCACAAGCTCCGAATGGGACAGTAGATTGGGCACCCCTTTTTCGGGCGGTTCAAAATTAGCCATCAACGCGGCAATGTGAGGCTCTTGCACGGCACCGCCCGGGCCGGGCTCTGCCAAACGCAACGGGGCACACCAAGCTCCGGTTCGCTTATTATCCCTACGGTAAAGGTCCAAATAGAAGGTGCCCGAGTGTACATTTGTTGCCGTATCATAAACGGCTATACATTTAACACTTGGGTGCCACACCTCCACCTTACCCTGCGGGCAGGTCTGCCCGGGCTTGAGGCATACGGAAGGCACCTGCTTATACGTTACCCCCAAAAGCTTGGAATACACGGCCAACATGCCGTTAATCACTTGGTTGCATTTGAGGTAGGGGGAAAGATCCACCCCACTACCCAACTGAGCCTCATTATAATACACATAGGTGGCAAACAACTCATCCCATGGGTTAAGCGAGGAAACCGGCTTATCACAAAACTCTTCAAATGCTTTTAATTGAGCGGCAACCTCTTTATCATACGCAGGTTTTAGCTTACGTATCATATCATCCACAAAGGCCAAGGCCTCATCACCGCTGTGAACCATGCGCGTGCGTGCCTCGTAGTCCGCATAATTTTTAAAGCCAAGCAGCTCTGCAAAGGCCTGGCGTTTCTCCATCAATTGTGCAATGATGGGGGCTGTGTCATACTCGCTCCCCGCCCCATAGCCAAACACCGCCTCCCAGCATTTTTTGCGGGTAGATTCAACGGCGCACATAGCCATAACAGGCGCGGCGGTTTCGTCACGCAGTGTCACCAACCATCCATCAAGCCCTTTTTCCGCTGCCGCGCGGCGCATGTCCAGCATCAGAGGGTCCGGCACTCCCGTCAATTCTTCTTTGTTCTTTATCAACAGTTCCCAATTTTGGGTAAAATCCTGCAAATGCTTTTCAAATTGCATGGATAATTGCATCATCTCCTTTTCCAAGGCATTTCTCTGTGCCTTTTTCTCGGCAGATAAGTTGGCGCCATTGTCCACGAAAATATCATACAACTGCTTAACGGCTCGTTTTTTAGCAGGTGAAAGCACGGCTACTTTTTCCGGGGTGTCGGCAGCCTGCATCAATTGCCACAACTTTTCATTGCTGTAAATCTCTGCCGTTAAATCAGACATAATGTCCGACACTTTCTCAGACGCCGCGCGGTTTTCCGCCGTATCATTTGCATACAACAAATGTTGAGACAGCATCACCACGCACTGCAGCTCGTCAGAGGCATCATCCACCGCCAAATAGGTATTCTCAATCGTGGCCTCCTCGGGGGTGAGCCTGCATATAGCAGATATGCGCTCCAAGGCTAATTGCGCGGCATACTCGGCATCTGCCACCGCCTGCTGCGGGGTTAAGGCAGACCAAGCAGGTAAATCTGCAGAGCGAAAGAACGGGTGAGCAGCCACAGCCCCCACCTGCTCGGCCGGAGGGGCCACAGTTTGAGAGGCAAAGGCCAAGCCGCTTGCAGACAACGCAGCCCATAAAATGAAATGCTTTAACATAAGCTCTTGTTATTTTATTTGTTGAGGGGTTGTTTGATTCTGTTTAAGGTATTCCAAATACGCATCCGGCTGCGGGCTACGGCCCATAAACTTACGGAACATCTCCATAGCGGGTTCAGATGCCCCTTTTTCAAAAATAGCGCGCCGTAACTCCAAACCTAAGCAAAAGTCAAAGCCATCGGGCGTGCGGAATCTGGAGAACGCATCTGCCGCCATCACCTCGCACCACATATAGGAGTAGTAATTGGAGCCATACATAGTCCGCATGCAATGCGGCACGAGCAGCAGGTGGCTCGGGGGTGTTTCCGTTAACGGCACCATCCATGGTTTTACTACAGCATAGGCGGCTTCATTAAAATCCTTCCCCTTGAACTTTTCCTCATAAAACAGGTGCATTTCCATATCCACCTTAAAGTCTCGCAAGCGGTCCATTATTGTTGAAACGCTATATTCAGACTGATTACGGCAGGCCGCCTCCAATAGCGGCAGGGGGCACGGCTCCCCCGTGGAGTAGTGGCGCGCAAACTCAGCCAGCACCTGTGGCTCATTTGCCCATAAAGCGTTAAACGTGCTGGCAAATTCAATGAAGTCGATCTCCTGCCCGAAGGCGTTTTGAGAGTAAACACAGCCCTGCCCCATCACAAACTGCAAGGCATGCCCCCATTCATGGAAAAGGGCGCAAAGCTCACGATGCGATAATGTGTCTCCGCTGATATTTAATTGCACAATCGCAACATGTGGCAGGGTTCCATTGGACGAATCCCGCACATAAGATGCCTGAGCAACCGTAGGTTTCCCCGGGCGGTCAAACATATCCAAGTAGATAAGCCCCAGTAAAGCGGAGCTTTCCTTATCATATACCTCATAACAGGCAACGGCGGGGTGCCACACTTGCACGGCAGATGCAGGATCCGCGCCGGGGAGATACATGGTTTCTCGCTCTACAATGCGGATGGAGTAGAGTTTACTGAATAAAGCCAACGCACCGCGCAGCGCTTCTTTTGTCGGCAAAAAATCGCTGATAGCATTACTTTGCAGAGCCGTAGATTGCTCCGCATATAAGTTTTGAGCATACGGCAAATCCCACGGTGGCAAGGCCTGCACATTTTTATGCTCGGCTTCGTTATAAAGGCGCAAAATCTCAGCAACCTCTGCATCAAAAGCGGGTTTCATGCGCAGTAGCATCTCATCAACAAAAGCCAAGGCCTCCTTACCGGTAGTGAGCATTCTCAACTGGTCTCCAACGGCATCTGCGTATGATGAGTAGCCCTCGCTAAGAGCAAGCTCATGTCTCAATGCCAAAATGCGTGCCGCGAGCGCCACGTTATCATGCTGCTCCGTATGAGCAAGGGTGCACCAAGCCTCCCACGCCAGTTTGCGGCCTTCTTCACTCTTGCAGGTTGTCAACAGCCACCTCAGGGTATTGTCCTCTACCCGAAACAAGAGTCCTTTTTTCCCTTCCCGCTTCGCATTGTTACGGGCTCTCAGCAACAAGCGCCCCGATACGCCGTTCAACATGCCGACATGCTCCGTAACATGTAACTGTACCTTGGCCACGCTCTCCTCGATATTGCGCTGATAATCGTAACCTAATTGAATCAACTCCTCATAAATTTTCGTGGCACGTGCTCGAGCCTCGGGCGGCAGGTCGGCACCGTTAGACTTAAATCTGTCGCAAATGCACTCCATGGCACTTCTCTGTTGAGGGGGAAGAGACTGTGTGGCAGGGGACGCCACTGCCGCCTTCATTAAGCTCCAGATTTTATCATCATGAAACACCTTGACAGTAAGAATAGAAATTTCACGGCAAAATGCTTGGTACTGCTGCCGCAGTTCCGCATCGGCACACACATCTGCCAAGGTAGCGGCAGATGCCCCCATAAACCGTATTTGACAAAGAGCCTGTTCAAACGGCGCAAATGTGTTTTCCCAGCAGGCATCTTGCGGATTCACCTTGCGTATTTTCTCCAAAGCAGCCTCCAATTCTGCAACATGGTGTTTGAGCTCTTGCTGCATACGCTGCGGGGTCATGGCAGCCCACTGCGGATAAACGGTACGGTAGGAAAGAAGCGGTGAGTCTGCCGGTGCGGTGGGCGCAGGCAACGGCTCTGCCCCGCAAACACAGAGAGGAGTTTGCAGCCATATACCTATTGCAAAAACGCTGAACAACCGTTTTAATTTTGCAGCCATAACGATAAGAGTGTTGTTATGCAGCTTATTCTAGCAGATTTTGGGCGCGTTGCAATGCTAAAAAAAGCTGCCATGTAAAACATGGCAGCCCAATGAAAAAGACAATAACTTGTGCGCACTCGCATGCGCGGGCAGACTTAGGAAAGAGTCGGCTTCTTGGCGCGGCGTACAGAGCCGAAACGCTTCTGGAACTTGTCGATGCGACCCTCGGTGTCCACGAACTGGTTCTTACCGGTGAAGAAGGGGTGAGAGTCGGAGGTGATACCGCAGGAAATCACGTAGTGCTCAACACCATCGATAACCTCAGTCTTAGCGGAGGTAGCGGTGGAGCGAGTGATGAAGCGGCGGCCCGTGGTGATGTCCACGAACACTACAGGATTGTACTTAGGATGCAGATCAGCTTTCATAGTCTTTCAGGCTGCGTTACCGTCGCAGCGCGCAGAGATTATACTCATATCCGCCCACGTGTCAAGCCATTTCTTTAAAAACATTATTTTTTTGTATTCTTTTGAGCGTCAGTGCGAGCTTTAAACAGAGCCTCAGGGTCTGCAAAGTACTCCAGCATCACCCGTTTTTGCTCTGTCCGTTTCTTTTCATCTGTTATACATTCAACAGCTTGCAAAGAAAGCTCACGAGCCTTGAGAATATCCCCCACAGATGACGGGTGCGCCATAAGCCGCGTAACCTCCATTCTCAACAGAGACTCTTTGTATCTCACCACAGAGGCTTTATTATCCGGCAACACTTGCGCGAGCACATCATTAATAACGGCAAGCTTGGTATCAAAGCTCCGGGCTTGCGCCAGAGCTTTTTCAAGCTCCTTCATTTGACGAGTCTGCGCATACTCCGCACGCAGGCCGGTCACGTCATTTGCATCTGCCTCAGCAATCTGCTGCATGAGGGGGTAATTGTATTTGCGAAACTCCTGTGGTTGCTGCCGGTAGATATCATACAGAGCGAGGGCTCGGGCCTCCCCCTGCAAGCTCATGGCCTGCTTATAAGCATCTACAGCCGGCTTACACGACTCCAGCGCAGAGATGGCACTTTGTGGAGAGGAATGCGCACCTTGGCACCCGCCTATGAGCACCAGCTCAGGGCTCATAATCAGCAGAGAGGGGAATATCTTGACTCCATGGTCATCACAAAACTTTTTGTTTTTTTGCAATTGCTCTTTACCACCCACCAAGGCGGCGTTGTTGGGCACATCTATCTCTACGGGTATATAGTGTTTTTGCACCCATTCTGCAAAGGCAGGCTGAGCCAGCACCTGTTTCTTTTGCAAAATGCAGGCCTTGCACCAGTCGGAGCCCGTAAACTCCACCAGTAGCATCTTGCCCTCTCGGGTTGCTTTTTCTACGGCGGCATCAATATCCGGCACCCACTCAATGCTTGCAGACTGCGCTACCATGGCAGCACCGGCCCCCATCATCACCATACATGATTTCCACATGCTTATATCTTAACACAAGCAGAAACGCTGCTCAAGCATCCCTTGCCTCACTGACGCATAAAATGCCTTTTATTCTCAAGTGCACGGTTGTACCCCATCGCCCCAAAGGGAACCGCCCTCCCTATCCGGGGAGGGCGGCTTTGTAAGGGGTGGGTCGTGCTCTCTCCTTCACGCCCACCTTCGCGCATACATGAACAAATCTTTACTTACCAAGGGCACTGCTCCATACGGACTCTTTAAAGCCGGGCACCACAGTACCATCTGCCGTTACCAGCAAGGGGCGCTTTACCAGCATGCCATCACTTGCCAATAATTGCAGCTGCTCGTCATCACTCATATCACCAAGCTTGCTCGCCAGATTCAGCTCGCGGTATTTAACACCGCAGGTATTGAAGAATCGCTTAAGGGGAAGTCCGCTGGCTTGCCACCATGTGCGCAACTCTTCTGCCGTGGGGGCCTGCTGCGCTATATGGCGTCCCGAGTATGCTACCCCCTGCTCCTCAAGCCACTTCTTGGCCTTTTTGCAGGTCGTGCATTTGGGGTACTCGATGAATTGTGTGCTCATGGCTTTTATTTACCCTATTTCCTATAGCATTGCAAGGATTTTCTTTGACATTTTGCAAAAAAATCTTATTTTTTTCTAAAAATTGGTAATTTTTTGAAAAATAACACATTTTTCTTTCAGAAAAGTTAACATTTTTATTGCAGAGAGGGCAACAAGGTGATAGAATACCAGCATGGACTCTCATCAACTTACTGATTATCTCTACCGCGCAAAAGCAGACATCAACCGCAGTTTGGATGCTCTCAAAGGCATAAGCAGCGAAACAGATGAAACAATGAACGCCGTGTGCGAAACGGAAAAGCTTTTGCAAAGTGCCAAAGACAGCATATTGGGAGCCTTACAATTGACAGCAGCGGAGGAAAAGCCGGATTTACTGGAAGACATAGCCATGCTGCTTAACGACAGCGATGAGGGCAGCGGGGATTACGGCACCAACTCCCCGGAGATGTGGTTACAGTTCAGCAAAGCATGTGAAATTGCCCTGCACCTCGGCAGAATCAGTCGCGCTATTTTGGTGAATCGTTTGGATATTACGCCATCGCAGGCAGATTACCTCATCAGCAAACTGGTGGAGGAAGAGATTATACCCAACAGGCAGAACGAAGCCGGAGAGTACATCATCTTCTAATCTGCAAACTATGACTGCCCTGCAACGGCAGCCATTTATTTAACCACGCATTACGAGACAGCAACAACTCATGAGTGCTCCGTCCTTACTGCGTCTTTCTGTTTCTCTCGCCCTGCTCATGCTGTGCAGTTGCACTTGTAATCTGCACAAGCATATTATCTATAGAGGCTACACCAAAGACAAAGTAACGGAGTGCTCAGACAAAGCCCCGCTCTACAACGTGAGCGGGCGACTCTATGCGCAGGGAATGGCAGGCCCGGGGAGAGGGCATGGCAAGTGTGAATGCGGAGAACACCTGCTCTACAGCATCGATGAAGAGACCGCAAACACCGTCTATGTTCCGCTTTCACTAACCAGCTCTCGCCAAATACTCAGGGGGGAAGACCACCTTAACCTTGAGTGGGCAGAAGATTTACCACAATTAACAACCCTGCCACGCACGGCAAAAAGTGTCAAAAGTAACTGTGTGCGGCGTTATTACTCTGCAGTGGGAGGCGAGCACATGGATGCTCATGCCCTGTACGCCCTGCCCTTCGGCGCGCTGACCGCCGTTTGTGTAGACTTGCCGGCAACGGTGCTGATGAATGTCGGGGCCGCTGCTGCCACAGTAGTGGCAGGCCCGCCCTATATGCTGTACTACTGGTACTCATCTCACCGAGAAAATAAGGCACCCCGCCAAAGATAAGCCCCCTCAAGGCCGCCACGTATTTTTGCCTGCACATGGTAAAAATATACAGATTACATAGGAATTATCAGCGCGTTAAATTAGCTTAAACTAGCTCGAAAAAAGCGCATAAATATAATAGAGAGCTACACTTTAGGCTTGAAATTCGGGAGAAAAAAGGGGTTAATGTGTGAGCACCAAAGTGGCCTGAGGTGGCCTAAGAGCTTTAGATTATGAACACGACGAGAATTTTACAAGCACCTGATGCTACGAGCGTAGCGATGGATTACCTCATCAGTAAACCGGTGGAGGAAGAGATTATACCCAACAGGCAGAACGAAGCCGGAGAGTACATCATCTTCTGAAGACACAAGAACAGATGGCTGACCACAATGTCAGCCATTTATTTTATAGGCAAATCACCACCGGCAGCTGCGCCGCTATACTCTCCAATATGCTCATTCGCATCAAAAAAGACAAACAGGGTTAAACCTCAGTCTAAAAAAAGCCCCCATCATTTGAATTGACTCGGTGAGGCGCCTGTAACACCATCGGGTCATTTTTCGGACGCGCCCCCCCATGACAAACACATGGACTGTGTTCCCTTTTTTTATTTATTCTACCCTCCCGTTGCCGAGCTTAAATAGAAAAACTTAGCCGCCCAGCGGACAAGTTTTGACATTTCTTAGCCGCCCAGCGGACAAGTTTCGGCATTTCTTAGCCGCCCAGCGGACAAGTTTCGGCATTTCTTAGCCGCTCAGCGGACAAGTTTTTATTTTTTGTACTTGTATAAGGGGGAAAAAAATGATATAAAAAGCCATGAAAATGAGTTTACGAGAAATATTTACCGATATGATAACCAACTTTCAGGAGAAAAAGTTCAAAAAAACGGCTCCGAGAGATATCCGGCCGCGAGCCGTTTCGGGCAAAATTATGGTAAATGTAGGAGTGAGACGCTGTGGAAAATCCACACTCATGGAAAATAGACTTTCCATTTTAGAGGAACAAGGGGTACCTCGCGAAAACATGGTAATGATAAATTTTGCAGACGAACGATTATCCGAACTCAGAACCGGAAATTGGAACGAGCTGTACGAAGCCTACTACAGTATGTCCCCGGGAAAAAGGCTGAGCGAAACGGTATACTTTTGTTTTGACGAAATTCAAACATTCCAAGATTGGGAATTATTTGTCGAGCGTCTTCGACGAGATGAAAACTGTGACATTTACCTCACGGGGTCATCTGCAAAACTTTTATCAAAGGAAATACACACAGCACTAAGGGGGCGATCTTTATCTTGGGAACTCTTTCCTTTTTCATTCGGCGAGTATTTGACACGCAAGGGTATTCCTCGCCACGGGAAAGGCACTACAACTAAAATGAAAATAGCGCAAGCTTGGAATAACTACAAGCAAGAAGGAGGATTCCCGGAAGTGTACGAGCAAGATAAAGCAACGAGAATTCATATACACCAAGATTATTTCGACACCTTACTATACCGAGATATTATAGACCGCTATAACATCTCGCAGCCGCTTGTACTTAGGCAACTGGCTAAGCGAATGCTCGGTAGCATCGGAGGACAATTTTCCGTTAACAAAATATGCAACGATTTTCGTAGTCAAGGAATCAGCGTCAGCAAAGAAACTGTTCTGCAATACATTGAATGGCTTGAAGATGCCTATTTCCTCTTCAACATACCGGCGTGCACTGCATCTGTAGCCGAGAGATTCAAGCTGATGCGTAAAGTATATTGCGTTGACCACGCCATGATAACGTCCCTATGCGGAACATTTTCCGACCAACGTGGACAGATACTGGAAAATATGGTATTCATTGCATTGCGACGCATCAGCCCGGAGGTATATTACTACCGAACAGAAAATGGTTTGGAAGTAGACTTTTTATCTATTCACCCTTTCTCGCATGAAAAAATACTTGTACAAGTGTGCGCGAATATGGAAGATAGCAAAACAAAAGACCGAGAAATTCGAGCAGCCGAAGCCGCCATGAGAGAAACCGGTATTACCACCTCGTTCATTATATCCGATGACGACATTCGACAAGATATTTCAACGGCCCATGGCAGGATAAAACGACGCTCGGCCTCTCAATTTTTAGCAGCCAAAGACCCTTGGGAAATTGAATAAGGGCAAAAATAGAAATAATTCATATCAAAACAAAAGGGATTAACACCTAAAAAAATTAGCCATAACTAACATTAAAAAAAGCACATAAATATAATAGGGAGCTACACTTTAGGCTTGAAATTCGGGAGAAAAAAGGGTTTAATGTGTGAGCACCAAAGTGGCCTGAGGTGGCCTTAGAGCTTTAGATTATGAACACGACGAGAACTTTACAAGTGCCTGATGCTACGAGCGTAGCGATGGATTACCTGAAGAACGATGCGGAGGACCATGGAGAGCTGGTAACGCTCAATGTGGGGCCGTCACACCCGGCGACACACGGCGTGTTGCGACTGAAGCTGGTAATTGACGGTGAAGAGATTGTATCTTGCGATCCCATTATCGGCTACCTGCACCGCGGCATGGAAAAGATAGCAGAGAACTGCCATTATAACCAATATGTAGCCTATACGGACCGCTTTGACTACTTGGCCCCGATGAGCAACAACATTGCATACGCCTGCGCTGTAGAGAAGCTGATGGGCTGGGAGTTGCCGGAGCGTGGCCAAGCCATCCGCGTGCTGTGCTGCGAGTTATCCCGCATATCCTCCTGTTTCCTGGGTACGGGCGTATACGCCATGGATACCGGTGCCATGACCGCTTTCCTTTATGCCTTTGAGGAGAAAGAGAAGGTACACAACCTGTACGAGCAGATATGCGGCGCACGCTTTACCTCCAGCTACACGCGCATCGGCGGCATGACCCGCGACCTGCCCAAGGGCATAGAGAAGCAAATCCTCGAGTTCTGCGACAGTGCCCTGCGCACCGTAGATGAGATGGAGAAGCTGTTGCTCCACAACAAGATTTTCATTGATCGCCTTGTAGGTGTGGGTGTTATCACCAAGCAAATGGCGTTGGACTGCGGCATGACCGGCAACAACCTGCGCGCCAGCGGTGTTAAGAGAGACCTGCGCAAGACCAACCCCTACCTGGGCTACGAAAAATACGAGTTTGATGTACCCGTGGCAGAGGAAGGCGACTGCTACGCCCGATTCCAGGTACGCATGGAGGAAATCCGCCAGTCCGTACGCATTATCCGCCAGGTCATCGCCACACTGCCGGGTGGCCCCATTTGCGTGCAGACCGACAAGGGCATATTGCCCGACAAGAAGGATGCCATGCAAAACATTGAGGAGCTGATTCGCCAGTTCATGGTTACCACCCAAAGCGTCAATGCCCCGGTCGGGCAAGTATACTTTGCGGCAGAGAACCCGAAAGGCGAGCTGGGCTTCTTCCTGGACAGCAAGGGCGGCGGCATTGCTAACCGCCTGAAGATGCGCAGCCCCTCTTACTGCACGCTCTCCATTTTGCCCAAGCTCCTGCCGGGCCACTTGGTAAGTGACGTTGGCGCCATTTTGGGCTCCTTTGACTTTGTACAGGGCGAATGTGACCGCTAAACCCATAAACAGCAAACTTACACAATACCACCATGTCTGAAACACCTAATGCCATAGACGCCATCACGGCGGCTCAGCCCTCCCCCGGGGAGCAATTCTTCCCGAAGTTTGAGGTAACGCCGGAACTCGTAGAGAAGGCGAAAGAACTTGTGGCTCTGTACCCCGAGGGTAAAGAGCAGTCTGCTGTGCTCCCCATCATTCACCACGTACAAGAGGAGTTCGGCTACATTTGCGCGGATGCCATACCGTGGATAGCCGAGATGTGCAAGAGCACGCCCATTCACGTGGCGGGCATTGTCACCTTCTACCCCGGCATACACCGTAAATGCCCGGGCAAGTTCCACTTCCGTGTATGCCGCACCTTGGCTTGCGCCCTGAGCGGTGGCGAGGAGCTCATGGCCTACATCTGCAAGAAGATTGGGGTAAACCAAGCAGAGATTTGCGATGAGGAGCCCATGGTCGTGAGCGAGAACGGCATCTTCAGCATAGAGCCCGTTGAATGCTTGGCCAACTGCGGGTTCGGCCCCAATGTCATGGTGAATGACACCCTATACTCCCAAGTAACCCGCAAGAAGGTGGACGAAATCGTGTCCGCCTGCAAAAAGCAGGTTGCAGCCGAAAAGAAGAACAAGTAACCCCTTTTGCGAAACATGAGCGAAATTACCTACAAACCCGGCAGAGAGCCGCACCCGAAGGAAACGCGCCGCATCTTCAAGAACATTGACCGCGAGGGGTATGATCCTTCCATCAAATGTTTCATTAAAGACGGCGGCTACAAGACCCTCAAGAAGGTGCTTAAGATGGAGCCTGCCGATGTCATCAATGAAGTTAAGAAGAGCGGGCTGCGCGGCCGTGGCGGTGCAGGTTTCCCCACCGGTGTCAAGTGGACCTTCATCCCCAAGGGCAACACCAAGCCCGTATACTTGGTATGCAACTGCGATGAGTCCGAGCCCGGCACCTTCAAAGACCGTTTCATCGTACACCAGGACCCTCACCAGCTGCTGGAGGGTATGATTATTGCCTGCTACGCCGTACAGGCTCACTACGCAGTTATCTACATGCGCGAGGAGTTCCCGGAGGCAGCACGCATCATGAACAATGCCATTAAAGAGGCAGAGGCCAAGGGCTACCTGGGTGAAGACATTCAGAAGAGCGGTTTCAACCTCAAGATTGTGCTTCACCGCGGTGCGGGGGCATACATTTGCGGTGAGGAAACCGGCCTTATCAACTCCATTGAAGGCGTGCGCCCGTACCCGCGCATTAAGCCCCCCTACTTCCCCGCAGCCATTGGTCTGTATGGTTGCCCCACCATTGTTAACAACGTGGAGTCCCTCTGCCAGGTACGCCAAGTTATGATGATGGGCGGAGAGGCCTATGCCGCAGAGGGCGCACAGCGCAGCCCCGGCACCCGAATCATCGGCGTGAGCGGCGACGTAAAGCGCCCCGGCGTGTATGAGATTATCTCCGGCTCCATCACCTATGGTGAATTGCTGTACGATATTTGCGGTGGCCCGCGCATCGGCCGCAAGTTCAAGGCCATCATCCCCGGCGGTGCATCTGCCAAGGTTATGCGTTGCGACGAGGTGCTCACCGACCGCAACCCCGACGGCACCATCCGCGAGATGAGCATCTTTGATGTACCCATGGATTTGGACAGCATTGCCAAGTTCGGCTCCATGAGCGGCTCCGGCGGTGTTATCGTGATGGATGACACTCGCAGCATGCCCAAGTGCCTCAACAACCTTAACCGCTTCTTTGCTTGGGAATCCTGCGGCCAGTGCTCCCCCTGCCGCGAGGGTAACCCCTGGATGCTGAAACTCTCCACCCGTATTTGCGAGGGCAAGGGCTCCCCGGAGGATGTGGATCTGCTCAAATCCGTGGCAGACAACATCTGCGGGCGCACCGTGTGTGCCTTCGGTGAGGCCTGTTCCTGGCCCACACAGGCATTCACCACGAAGTTCCGTGACGAGTTCCTGGCACTTACCAAACCGATTAACGCCCTCAAGCCCCACAGTGAGGAGGCCAAAGAGGCACGTCAGTTCCTGATCCGTGAAGACTAAACCTTTTGAACGAATGAGCACAAAACCTACAATACTGCCGAAGGATGCCGCAGCTGCCGAGGGCAAAGTGAACGTCCAGATTAACGGCAAATGGTATCGCTTCCCGAAGGGAACCCGCATTGCAGACGCCTGTAACTCCGTCGGCGTGCACGTACCCTGCTTCTGCTACCACCCCAAACTGTCCGTAGCCGGCTCTTGCCGCATGTGCTTGGTAGAGCAAGGCATGCCCCCGCGCCTGGCCCCGGGTGCCACCCCCATGTACAATAAGGACGGCTACCAAGACATCCAGTGGATGCCGCGTGCCGTTATTGCCTGCGCCAACACAGTGGCAGAGAACATGGGCATACGCACCGATGCCAAGTTGTGTGAAGAAGCCCGCCGCGGCGTGCTGGAGTTCTTGCTCACCAACCACCCGCTTGACTGCCCCATTTGCGACCAAGCAGGCGAATGTAAGCTCCAGGAGTATACCAACGACTACGGCAGCGGCACCCACCGTTTCACCGAAAGCAAGACCAAGAAAGGCAAGAACCTCTCCATCGGCCCGCGCGTGAACTTGGACCAAGAGCGCTGCGTGCTCTGCCGCCGCTGTGTGCGTTTCATGAAAGAGATTGTGGGCGAGGAAGTGCTCGGCGTTGTAGGCCGTGGCACCCACAACGCCATTGCTTGCTACCCCGGCACTCAGCTGGACAGCAACTACTCCATGAACGTGGTGGATATTTGCCCCGTGGGTGCCATGACCAGCAAGGACTTCCGCTTCAAGATGCGTGTATGGTTCCTCAAGAGCACGCCGACCATTGATGTCAACTGCGGCACCGGCACCAACATCAACATCTGGACCCGCGAGCAGCAGGTATACCGCATTACCCCGCGTCAGAATGATGAGGTAAACAGCTGCTGGATGCCCGACAGCCACCGACTGAACTACAAATTCATCAACTCCGAGGCCCGTATCAAGACCCCGTTGGTCAAGACGGATGCCGGAGCCCCGCAGCGCCCCAGTACGTGGGATGCCACCCTCAACATGGTGGTAGAGCAGCTGCACTCCTGCGCCCCGGCAGAGACCGCCATCATCTGCTCTGCCCGCATGACCAATGAAGAGCTCTACATGGTACGTGCCCTGGCCCGCCAGCTGGGTGTTACCAAGATAGATATTGTACCCCGTAAGGGCGAGAACGACGGCATGCTCATCAGCGAGGACCGTAACCCCAACAGCACCGGTGCCAAGATGATTTTGGGCAAGACCGGCACGGGGCTTGCCGCTATTCGCCGTGGAGTCAAGAACCACAGCATACGGTTCCTGATTGCCTTGGGTGAGGATGTAACCGCGGATGCCGGTATCCCCGAGGAAGATTTGGACACCCTGGATTACCTGCTGGTGATGGATCACACGGAGAGCGCAACCACCAAGAAGGCAGACGTGGTGCTGCCCGGTGTAACCTTTGCAGAGAAGTACGGCACCATGATCAACGTGGCAGGCCGCATACAGCGCCTCAACAAAGCCATAGAGCCCCTTGGCGAGGCCCGCCCCGACTGGGATATTCTGCGCCGCCTCACCGAGCTGCTCGGCTGTGACTGCCCGCGCGTCATTGCCTGCCCCAGCCCGATGATTATTTTGGAAGAAATGGCCCAGGAGTTTGAACCCATGAAGGGTCTCACTTGGGGTAACATCGGCAACGAGGGTAAGGTTATTCTCGACACCGGCGTAACAATCCCCCTGATTGAACGCGAAAAAGCCAAAAAGTAACATTTAAAAACCGAACATTAACACCATGGAACATAACGTATTAGCCTCCATCCTGGCCAACGGCTGCGACTCCGCATGCTGCGGGATGTGGTTCTACCTGATCGTTACCATCCTGAAGCTTGTGCTGGTATTCGCCGTCATTTTGGCTTTTGTGGTACTTTCCGTGTGGATTGAGCGTCGAGTAGCCGGCTGGATTCAGGACCGCCCCGGTCCCAACCGTGCCGGTATCCCCCTGCACCTCTTCCAACGCTTCGGCAGCAAAGAGGAGCAGCCCTGCAAAAAATTGCTGCACTTCTTCGGCGTGCCGCAAGATTGTTGGATTGCCAAGCTTTTCCGCTGGCTGAAGCTGGACCGCGAAATCCCCACCTTTGGTCTCATGCAGCCCTGCTTGGACGGCGCCAAGCTCTTCCTCAAGCAAGAGCTCACCCCCAGCTATGTGCGCAAGGTATACTTTACCCTTGCCCCCATGTTGGTATTGGGGCCGCCGCTGGTAGCAGCCGCCGTTATTCCCTTTGCCTCCGGGTTCAGCACCCCGCTGGGAGACGTCAACATGTGCGTAGCCAACTTGGGCATCGGCCCGTTGTGGATATTCGCCATCTCCGGTCTTTCTGTATACGGCTTAACGCTGGCCGGCTGGAGCTCTAACTCCAAGTATCCGTTCTTGGGTGGTCTGCGAGCCACGGCACAGCTCATCTCTTATGAGGTAGCCATGGGGCTTTCCATCATCCCGCTGCTCATGATGTTCGGCACGCTCAACCTGCAGAGCATCGTACAATACCAGGCAGACAACGGCTGGACCCTGCTGCCCCTGTGGGGCGAGGGGCTCACTTGGGAGCGTTGGTTCATGATGCTGCCCATGCTCATCAGCTTCGTGGTATTCGTAACCTGTGTCTTTGCAGAAGCCAACCGCACCCCCTTCGATATGGCCGAGTGTGAGACCGACCTTGTAGGCGGTTACCACTCCGAGTACTCCTCCATGAAGTTTGCCTCATTCTTCATGGGTGAATATGCAGCCATGGTTATCGGCTCGGCCTTGGTGGTCACCCTCTTCCTGGGTGGTTGGTCCATCGGGTTCGGGGCAGATGCCGCCCTGCACAACTGGTGCGACTGGTTTGCCGTTATTTGCCAGTTTGTCATGTTCCTCATCAAGCTGGTTGCCTTCATCTTCTTCTTCGTGTGGGTGCGCTGGACCCTGCCGCGCTTCCGCTGGGATCAGGTGATGAAACTCGGCTGGCTCGTCTTCCTGGAAGTCACCGTAGCCAACATCTTCCTGACAGCCGCCATCATCTACTTCATCAACTAAACACCCCAAGGATTTCAAGCTATGTCTTACATTCCCGTTAAGCGCCCCAAGTTCTCCATACTCGACAAGATTTATGTTGTAGAGTTGGTTAAGGGGCTTGCCATTACCTTCAAGCACTTGGCGCTCTCCCTCATGGGCAAGAGCCGCAGTAAAAAGGCATTCAACGGTAAGGGCGTAGGTGCCTGTATGCCCTTCCCCGAGCAGCGTTGGGATGCCAACCTGCCCGACTACTACCGTGGTGCCCCCACATTGGTACGCGGTGAGGATGGTCGCGAGCGTTGCGTATCTTGCCAGCTCTGCGAGTTTATCTGCCCGGCACGCGCCATCAAAATTACCCCCGGAGCCGTCAGCCCCGATGCCTCTTGCCAAAAGCAGGAGAAAGCCCCGGCCGAGTTCGAAATCGACATGCTGCGCTGCATCTACTGCGGCATGTGCCAAGAGGCATGCCCGGAGCAGGCTATCTTCCTCTCCAAAGAGTACCTCATCACCCCCACGGATCGCAAGGATGCCATCCGTAACAAAGAAACCCTCTACAAGCTCGGCGGCACCCGCAAGGGGCTTGTAAACAAGTGGAACCAACACAAATAAAAACATACGATTATGGACGCAGCTATATCATCCATCTTGTTTTACTTGTTCGCCACCATCGCCGTGCTGAGCGCCTTTGGCGTGGTAGCCTCCCGCAACCCCGTAAACTCTGCCATGTGTATGGCTCTGAGCTTTGCCTCCACAGCAGCCGTATACTTCGGCATGGGGGCTCAGTTCCTGGGTATCGTACAAATCATCGTCTACGCGGGTGCGATTCTGGTACTCTTCCTCTTCGTGGTCATGATGCTCGATGTCAAGAGCGAGGAGGCCAACCTCTCCAACCTGCCGCGCGCCATCATCGGCGTTGTGATAGCCGGTGTATTTGCCGGCATGGTCACCAAAGCCGCCCTGCTGTTGCCGGGCGCAACGGATGGCGTATGCCCGGTGAAAGCCCTGTGCTGTGAGGATTGTAAGCCCGAGGCTACCGCTGCAACCGCAGAGGGCGAGCTCTCCGGCGGGGCACTGCCGCAGTTGGCAGAGGACAATGCCGACGTCAAGACCTTGGGAGCCACCCTGTTCTCTCAATACAACATTCCCTTTGTCATCCTCAGCTTTGCGTTGCTGGCGGGTACGGTAGGTGCCGTTGCCTTAGGCCGCAAGATTCGTAAAGACTAACCACAAGACACATCACCATGACACCTTTAGCTCATTATCTGATACTCTCCGGCATCCTGTTCTCCATCGGGTTGGCGGGCGTACTCATTCGCAAAAACATCATCGTGGTATTCATGTGCCTTGAGATGATGCTCAGTGCCGCCAACATATCGCTGGTAGCCTTCTCCCGTGCCCAAGGCACGGAGGGTGTACCCGTGTATGACCCGCAGGTACTGTCCCTGTTTATCGTAGCCATAGCGGCAGCAGAAGTCGCCATTGGCCTTGCCCTTATCGTTGCCATGTTCCGCGCCCGCAAGTCGGTAGAGAGCACGGCTATCACCACCCTGAAAGATTAACCCCAAGGCTCAAGCAATATGATACAGAATCTTCCCTGGTTATTCCTTCTGTTGCCGTTGGCAGTGGCAGCCATCAACTGGCTGTGCTTCCGCAAGTGTGCTTGCTGTGCAGCAACACTCTCCATCTTGTCCGCCCTCGGCACCTTCGGACTGTGCGTAGCCTATTTAAGTGGCGCACTGCCCGCCGCTACGCCCGACATTTACACCTGGATGCCCATCTCCACAGAGGGCATGCCCTCCCTGAGCCTCGGTTTGCTGATGGACCCGCTGGCCATGCGTATGATGCTGGTAGTAACCGGCATCGGCCTGCTGGTACACATCTTCTCCATTGGTTACATGAAGGGTGACCCCTCCAACAAGAGCCGCTACTTTGCGGGGCTGAGCATCTTCATGTTCAGTATGACCATGATTGTGATGGCTGACAACTTGGCCATGACCTTCATCGGTTGGGAAATGGTGGGTTTCTCCTCCTACCTGCTCATCGGCCACTGGTTCAACAAAGAGAGCGCAGCCGATGCCGCCAAGAAGGCCTTTATCACCAACCGCGTGGGCGACTTCGGTTTCCTCATCGGCATTCTGCTGACCATGGCCGTATTCGGCACCCTCACCTTCTCTGAGATGGGGGCAGCCACCGCCGGCATACCCGCCGCCGTACTCACCGCCACGGTACTGTGCCTGTTCTGCGGTGCGGTCGGTAAATCCGCCCAGTTCCCGCTGCATGTATGGTTGCCGGACGCCATGGAAGGCCCCACCCCGGTATCCGCACTCATCCACGCCGCCACCATGGTGGCCGCCGGTGTATACATGCTGGTACGCCTGCAAGTAAGCATGGGTGAAGCCGCCTTTACAGACACCGCCTGCACCGTCATAGCAAGCGTGGGTGCCATTACGGCAGTATTGGCCGCCCTCATGGCCGTGCAGCAAGACGACATCAAGCGCGTGCTGGCATACTCCACCTTATCTCAGCTGGGCTACATGGTCATGGCCGTGGGTCTGTTGGCAGGTGAGGCCGCCATGTTCCACCTGTACACACACGCTTGGTTCAAAGCCCTGCTCTTCTTGGGGGCCGGAGCCATCATCGTAGGCTGCCACCACGAGCAAGACATCTGGAAAATGGGTGGTTTGGCCAAGAAGATGCCCATCACCACCGTATGCTTCCTGATGGGTACATTCGCCCTCATCGCCATCCCCGGCTTCTCCGGCTTCTTCTCCAAGGAGCTTATCTTGGATGCCGCGCTGGCCAAGAGCCCCGTCTTCTTCTGGGTAGGTGCCGGTGTAGCAGCCCTCACCACCTTCTACATGGCTCGCCTGTGCCTTGTCGCCTTCTTGGGCAACGCCCGCGCACACGGCGCAGAGCACGCCACGGAAAAGAGCTTCACCATGAGCCTGCCGCTCATCATCCTGGCTATCATGGCCGTTATCTCCGGCTATGGTTTCATGGCAGACTCCCTGGTACCGTTTGAGGGTTTCCATGCACATGGTTTTGAGCTGGGCTTGCCCTTCTATGTGAGCATGGGCTCTCTGGTACTGGGCTTGGCTTTGGCTTGGCTGGTATACGGCTGCGGCAAGCGCAGTACGGATCCCCTGGCCGGCAACGCCCTCTCCACCGCCCTGCGTGAGCGCATGTACATAGACAAGTTCTACGACAAAGGGCTCATTGGCCTGGTGCAAGACTGCGGCACCCGTATTCTGGAGTTCATTGACACTACCTTGATACGCGGCATCTGCGTACAAGGCACCTCTTGGCTCATCGGGCGATTCGGTATACTGCTCAGCTGGATACAGGGTGGCTCCCTGCGTGCCTACTCCCTGGTTATCGGCTTGGGTGTACTCTTCATCATGTTCATACTCGCCTTCACATTCCATTCACTTTAACCTGATTTTACGACAATGCTTATCTGGCTTATATTAGTACCTGTGATTGCAGCCGCCCTCATCGGGCTGGCCAAGGCACCGGCTCGCCTCACGGCCATGGCAAGTGCCACCTTCACACTGATAATGGGATTGTGGGCCGTCATCAGCACCACACTGTGCGAGGACTGCGCAAGCTGCGCCTGCTGGAGCACCTTTGCCGGGCATGACCTGCAATTCACCCTGAGCTTACCGCTCAGCCGCATCATGCTTACACTCTCCGTGCTGGTTACCTTCGGGGCCATCCTCGGCCTCAAGGCCCCCAACAAGGAGGCAGAGCGCAGCTGGAGCATCTCTGCCATGCTTCTCTCCACCGGTGCCATCGGCGCATTCTTGTCCGACAACATCATCTCCTTCTACGCATTCCATGAGTTGGCCCTCATCCCCACCTTCGTGATGATTGGTTACTATGGCCGCGGCGACCGCCGCACCGTAGCCTGGACAGCCACGGTATACTTGGGCTTGGCCTCCATGGTATTGCTGGCAGGTTTGTTGTTGCTGTGCAACCAAATGGGGGCATGGAGCTTCACCGCCATGAAAGCCGCAGTAGCCGCCGGCACCGTACCCACGGGTTGCATGACCGCCGGATTATTACTGGCAGGTTTCGGCACCTTGGTATCGCTCTTCCC
The DNA here is from genome assembly GCA_017399165.1 of Akkermansia sp. Lineage (GTDB taxonomy): Bacteria > Verrucomicrobiota > Verrucomicrobiia > Verrucomicrobiales > Akkermansiaceae > Akkermansia. The sequence continues at coordinate 19,096 of JAFQEF010000070.1, read as the reverse complement.
CTTCCACAGCTGGGCAGCCCCGGCATACGCCAGTGCCCCCACGCCCATTGCCATGTTGCATGCCGGCGTGCTCAAGAAGTTTGGCTTGTATGGTCTGTTCACACTGGCATGGGCCTTTGGCCCCGCCTGCGCAGATTTCTTCGGCTGCTGGAACAACGTGTTGCTGGTGCTCTTGCTGGGCAATGTGCTGTGGGTAGGCTATGTCACCGTAGCCCAAACCCGCTTGGATGACATGCTGGGTAACTCCTCCGTCATGCACATGGGCTACATCTTCCTGGCCTTTGCAGCCTATGTAGCCTTGGGTGGTGACAACGAGCTTGCCTTCAAGGGTGCTGCCGTATTAATGCTGGCACATGGGCTCACCATTGCCCTGCTCTTCTTGCTCAACGGGCAAATTGAGAGCCAAACCCGCACGCTTGAGATGGACTCCATGGGCGGCTTAGCCAACAAACTGCCGTGGTTGGGTTTCCTCTTCGGCTTGGCCGGCTTGGCCTCCATCGGCCTGCCTCTGTTGGCAAACTTTGCCGGTGAGTTCACGGTATTCGTATCCTGCTTCCAGGGGTGGACCTGGGGTGAGCCGCAATTTGAGTGCGGCATGCTCAACACCATCTCCGGCTGGTTCGGCGGGCTTGGGCCCGTGCAGTTGGCAACCGTCTTTGCCCTGTGGGGCTTAGTCATCAGCGCCGTGTATATGCTGCGTGCGTTCCGCCGTATCTTTGAGGGTGAAACCGGGCTTGCCTCTGAGCGCGCCACCGGGTTGAGCTGCACAGATAAACTCGCTGCGGCCTTCCTCGCCCTCTTCATCGTCGTCTTCGGTATCTTCCCCTTCATCGTTCTCTGAACCCACCGTTAAAAGAATATTATGGAAACATCTATGATTTCAGCCACCTACACCTGGGCACAATTTATCCCGGAATTCACACTGGTGGGTCTGGCCACCCTCATTCTGATGGCCGACTGCTTCCTGCCCAAGCTTCCCAAGAGCTTCTACGCTCTCTTCGGGGCAGCCGGTGCCGTAGCAGCCGCATTCTTCATGAACGGTGAGGCAGAGCTCAGCCAGTTCCGTATGCTGGCGGTCATTGCCACAGCCCTTACCATTCTGTTAGCATACGACTACCGCAAGATTACCTGCGAGGCCGTTTCCGGCACCGATAGTGAGGAGGGCTCCTCCGAGCTGTATGCCCTGCCCCTTATCGCCTGCGCCGGCATTTGCGCCCTCACCCAGGCTAAAGACATCATCATGCTCTTTGTGAGCTTGGAGGTAGTCACCCTCAGCTCTTACGTGCTGGCGGGCTATTTCCGCCGCAACCAAGGCTCTATCGAGGCCGGTGTCAAGTACCTCATCTTGGGTGCCATGAGCACGGGCTTGCTGGTATTCGGCGCAGCTTGGTACTATGGCATGACCGGCACCTTCCTGCTGGATGCCGCCGTGGTATACCACGTCTTCTTTGCCGCAGATCCCGCCATGAGCGTGGGCTTCATGCTGGCCATGGCTCTGTTGCTGGCCGGTGCCTTCTTCAAGACCGGCACCGCCCCCATGCACATCTGGATTCCGGATGTGTACCAGGGTGCCCCCACCCCGGTATCTGCTTTCTTGGCAGTGGCCTCCAAGACCGCCGGTTTTGCCGTATTGTGCATGCTCTTAGCCCCGTTTGCAGATATGCAACTTGTACCCATGCTGCAGTGCTTGGTGATTCTCACCGCCATCACCCTGCTCATCGGTAACTTGGGTGCCATTGGTCAAACCAACGCCAAGCGCTTGTTGGGTTACTCCTCCATCGCACAGGCCGGTTTCATCATGGTGTTCCTCATCAACGGCACGGGTGCAGAGGCTCAGGCCCAGGTAGCAAGCTACCTCACCGCCTATCTGCTCGCCACCATGGCCGCGTTCTACGCCATTGCCATGGTACGCACCCAGCGCGGCAGCGAGGAAATCTCCGCCTTCCGCGCACTCGGCAAAACCAACCCCGTCATAGCCTTCCTCATCACCGTAGCCTTTGCCTCCTTGGCAGGTGTGCCGCTTACCTACGGCTTCATTGTGAAGTTCGACTCCTTCTGCGCCTTGGTCAATGCCTACGCACTTGAGGATATGAGCTGCTGGTTCACCACGCTCCTCATCATCATGATTATCGGTGCCGCAGCAGGCTTCTACTACTACTTCAAAGTTATCCGTGAAATGTACTGGGAGAAACCCCAGGCAGAGGATAAGCCCCTGTGCATCCCCATGGTAACGGCTGGTGTCATGACCGCTTGCGTCATCCTGCTCATTGCCTTGGGCACCTGGCCCCTCCTCACGGGCAACCTGTAAAACAGCCTACACTACATTTTTAACCGCTGTGCCTTCTCCAAGACACAGCGGTTTTGCTTTTTATCGCATAGGGGGGGCGCCCCCCCTGCACAAAAATGTAATATCCCTTTTAATTTATCCGGGTACCCCGGCGTTACCAATTCTTCTCCGGCAAAACGCAATCCCGCAGGGATTTAGCCCCGCACTGCCAGTGATTCAAATCTGCCGCGGGGTCGCCCTTAAAGCCGGCATCTGCCGCTTTGGCAAACAGCTCTGTCGCTCTGTCGGCAGAGGCCTCCACATACAAGCCAACGCTGTACAACAGGCCCATCATGTACCATACCGCGGCCATGTCTGCCTCCTCCGCCGGCACCTCTGCCAGCCATTGGGGCACAGCCTCTCGCCCGCCTTTAAGCACATTCTCATGCAAACCGAGCACAATACGCAGATATGCAGAGGCTTGCTTACCATTTTCCAACGCCTTGCGATAGAACAACATGGCAGACGCCGCATTGCGCTTAACACCCACACGGTGGTAATACATATCACCCACCATCACGGCCAGCTCCGCATGAGACTCCGCCAAATCGCGCAACACATCAATATAATTTCTCAAGCGAGGCTCCGACAACACCCTAATCTGCATCAAAAACCAAGCATGGTGCATCACCTCCGGGTTGCAGGGCTCATCAATCATGTTTCTTAATGTCCTGTATGAAACATCATCAAAATCATTCTTTTGAATGGCTCGCTGCATCTCTTCCTCCGTAACAAGCGGAATCTTGCACGCTGTCGTCGGCCATCCATTAGCCTCAACTATCTCCCGCAGGTCTGCCAAGGCCTCGCGAGACACCTCGTCATCTTCCTCCAAACATTGCGCAGCTTTATCCAGCATCTCAGCCGCGCGCGTTATATCCTGCTCAACGCCTCTGCCATGGTAATGCATATCCGCCAAATTGACACAGCTCAGGCACTCCCCCCGCTCTGCCCCCAGCTCCAAATACTGCAAACCACGTGCTATATCTTGTTTCACGCCGTTCCCATTGCAGTACATAGCCCCCAACGCCTCGCAAGCCCGGGCATTTCCGGCATCCACAGCGCGCACATAATACTCCACGGCCCGCTTGATATTACGGCGGCACCCCGTACCCATCTGGTTTAAAAAGCCTACATAAAACATGGCATCAGCATCCCCGAGGTAGGCCCCCTTTTCAAAATATTTGAGTGCCAATTCCTCATTTTTACGCACGCCTTTTCCCTGCAAATAGCGGAATGCTACTCGCATGCACGGCTCCACAGCTTTAGGGGCATCCTTGCTCCAGCGTTTCAGATAACGCATGGATGCATCATAATCATCCATGCTGTCACACACGTCAATCAACAAGGAATACGGGCGGGCCTCCACCGCCAAAGTCAACCCCTTCTCCAGCAAAGCGCGCACCTGCTTGGCCGACACTGTATCCGGGGCATCATACCAATAATACTCCGCCAACCATAAAGCGGCGTGCACATTCCCTGCCGCGGCAGATGCCTTCAGACACTCCACCATCTTCTCCTCATTGGCTAAAACACTGTTTTTTTCACTATACACCCCCGCTAATATATAATATCCGTTTGCAGGAGAATCTTTCACAATTTCACGAGCCCACTGCTCTACCACCCCCCAATGAGCCCCCTTAATCCTTCCGACCGCGGCCAAGTCACAATACATCAAACGGCTACGCATATCCCCCTGCAGAGCGTTGCTATACAACCATTGCTCACAAATAGCCGGCAATTCACCTTCCCCGAGGTAACACAGCTGTATGGCCAAATCCCGCGCCTCTTCATCCCCCATCATGCCCTGCATGATATACGTTTGCAAACGATCTCCCATATTCTTCATGTGTTTCTTCTCTGATGTTTATTTGTATTCAAACTTCAATGAGTTATGACATTAACTCGTAATTACCCCTGCCGGTAAAACGCAAGTACCCCATATCTCTCAACAACTGCAATTGCTGGCGTATCTTTGCCTGTACATTTCGATTATCCGGATGCTTTGCTGAAAGATAATTTTCAAAACGATAAACATCCGCCAACGAAAATGTTTTTCGTTTTAATCGTTCGATACAACATAAGACATCCAACAACCACCCTCGTAAGCCCGCTTTAATCTCTGTTGTGCGTAAAAAAGCAGATGCAGCATAATGGTCCACCACTTCTTGGCGAGAGCACTCCTCACCATTACGAACATAATAGATTCTGCCACTCTCCGGTATTCCCCGCAAATCAATACTACAACCAATCCAAAGATTCGTGCGCCCCTTGACCTTAGTCGGTTTTCTTTTAATAATAACAGAATCTGACAAAAAACACGCAGGCGTTACAAAAAGAGAATGAACCCTTTTTTCATTGTGAGATAAAAAGAAAAATGACGGTGCCGTATCACTGTTAATTCGCTGAATCATTGTATGATAAGCACCATCTATTGCCGAGTTCGTATAAACACCTACTTTACTTTTTAATTCATAATCTTCCGAACATCTCGGACAATAAAAATCTGCCACGGGTTTATTAGGTATATGTTGACTCACGGATTCACCACATGACGGGCAATACGCGTTCTGCGCCATCCAAGCCTCCGTCAGCACTCTATTGCGTTGTCGTTTGGAGGTATATGCGGCTGCTAACGATAAGTCAAAATTTAAATCCATACCTTGTGCCACAATTATAACAGATTCAATATGAATGTCAAGAAGAAGCAATTTTCCCCCTCAATATAAAGAAACGCCCGTTAAAGCGATAAAAGCAATAACGGGCGGAAAAAGAAGATGAACTGTAAAATTACTCAGCAACGCGAAGGGCCTTGGCCTGCTCCTCGGTGAGTTCGATACAGTTCCAGGGGAGGCCGTATTGATTGAGGGCATCCATGAAGGGGTCGGGGTCATTTTGCTCCATATTGAAGACACCCTGCCCTCCCCAAACGCCGGAGAGGATGAGGCGGCCGCCGATGGCAGCCGGAACCCCCGTGGTGTAGGAGATAGCCTGAGAACCGACCTCGCGGAAGCACTCCTCGTGGTCACAGATGTTGTAAATGTAAACAGCCTTGTACTTGCCGTCCTTCTTACCCTGAATCACGCAGCCGATGCAGGTGCGGCCATGGGTAGTTTTACCGAGGTCGCCGGGGTCGGGCAACACGGCTTTGAGGAACTGCAGGGGCACAATCTCCACGCCGTTGTATACAACGGGGTCAATGCGGGTCATACCCACGTTTTTGAGAACGGTGAGGTGGTTGATGTAGTTGGGGGAGAAGCTCATCCAGAACTGGGCACGTTTGATGGTGGGTATGTGCTTAACCAGAGACTCCATCTCCTCATGGTACATGCGGTAAATCTCATAAGTGCCAACACCGTCCGGGCAAGAGAACGGCTGGTGCATGCTCATGGCGGCAGTCTCTTGGAAATCTCCGTTCTCCCAGTGGCGGCAAGGGGCTGTTACCTCGCGGATGTTAATCTCGGGGTTGAAATTGGTAGCAAAAGCTTGGCCGTGGTCGCCCCCGTTAACATCAATGATGTCGAGGTACTCAATTTCATCAAAGTGGTGCTTAAGAGCCCAGGCGGTGTACACATTGGTAACACCGGGGTCGAACCCGGAGCCGAGCAGCGCATAAAGCCCGGCGTTCTTGAAGCGGTCCTGATATGCCCACTGCCAGCTGTACTCAAACTTAGCAACGTCTCGGGGCTCGTAGTTGGCGGTGTCAAGGTAGTTTACACCGGCCTCCAAGCAGGCATCCATCAGGGGAAGGTCCTGGTAGGGCAGCGCCACATTGAGCACGAGATCGGGCTGTACCTCCTTAATGAGGGCGACCGTGGCGGGCACATTGTCGGCATCCACCGCATGCGTAGTAATCTGCACACCGCTGCGGGCAAGTACATCTGCCGCTATGGCATCGCACTTGCTCTTGGTACGGGAAGCCAGATGGATGTTTTTGTAGACATCTGCCATCTGGGCGCACTTGTGAGCCACTACATGACCCACACCACCAGCTCCGATAATGAGTACAGTGTTATTCATTGCGCGCTAAGAGTGCCTGAAGCTCAGCAAAATGTCAAGCAGAAATGCTACCCCCGAAATACGATGGATGAATTTATTGTGTACTACTCTGCTGCCAACGGCTGCGTTTTACACGATTATAGCCCGTATTTTTTTATTTTGGTCGTCCCGCACGGCCAAAATTTCAGATTTTGGCCGTCTGCGGCGACCAAAAATTCAAATTTTGGCCGTCCACGGCGGCCAAAGTTCTAATTTAACTTGCCAAAAAGACAAAAAAATGATAATTTAAGGGCATGAACGATGAACTTAAAGCCGTTATCACTGAACAAATAACGGACAATCAAACACGAACGTTGCATACATACAGTCCCCGGGAACAGCAAATAGAAGTGCTGGATGGTGTCGTAACAATCGTTATGGGAGTACGCCGGTGCGGTAAATCCACCCTGATGGAAGCTATCATGGAGAGGCTGGTTCAAAATGGAGTCTCCAGAGAAAACATCGTGTGGATCAACTTTTCTGACGAACGATTACTGGCATTGCACCAAGGCGGGTGGGATACCATCCACAACGCCTACTACAGTACATTCCCGGAAAAAAGGAGAAAAGAAAAGGTTTATTTCTTCTTTGATGAGATACAGATATACCCCAACTGGGAACTTTTTGTGGAACGTTTGAGAAGGGATGAAAATAGCGAGATATACATTACCGGCTCATCTGCACGCATGCTGTCAAGAGAAATAGGCACAAGCCTGCGAGGCCGTACCTTAAGTTGGGAGCTATTCCCCTTTTCCTTCTCTGAATACCTGATACGCTGCGGCGTAACAAAAGACATCAAGGGAAGCGACCGCCGCTTCGCCATCCGCAAGGCATGGGAACAATACAAAACAGAGGGCGGTTTTCCGGCCGTATTCGGTGCATCCCCCACCATGCGCCATCAGCTGCATCAGGAATACTTCAATGCCTTATTGCTCAGAGATGTTATAGAGCGCTATGACATACGGTATCCGCAAGTTCTGCGACATTTAGCCAGCAGGATTATCAATGGCATAGGCACCTTGTTTTCCGTACGTAAGGTTCATGACGAGGTAAAATCATTGGGCTATAAAGTAAGTCGAGAAACCATCACTCAATTTCTGCAATGGCTGGAGGATGCCTACTTTGTCTTCGCCATACCAACCTATAGTGCCTCTGTTGCAAAGCAAGCCAGGGAGTTCCGCAAAATATATTGCGTAGACCACTCTATGGCAGCCTCTCTGAGTACACAAATTCTGAAAAACCATGGTCAAATACTCGAAAACATGGTTTTTTGCTTTTTGCGCCGACTCACACCCGATATTTTCTATTACAAAACAGTGGAAAATTATGAGGTAGATTTCATAGCTATTCTCAAAAACGGCGAAAAAATACTAGTGCAGGTATGCCATGACATCTCCACAGAGGAGACCCGCACACGCGAACAACGAGCCTTAACCTCCGCCATGAAAGAAACCCATTTGCGACGTGGTTACATTATTACGGATAATCACCGTGAAATAATTCACATGGAGGCAGGCGAAATCCAAATTCTCCCCGCGACTGAGTTTTTTGTAGAAACTTTAATCTCCGTATAAAAATAAGCCATTCGGGCCGACGAGGATTAAACTGTACATACACCCATAATCGGGTACAGTATTCAGAGCTGTGCCTACTCTTTTTTCTTGGGTTGGCGCAATATTTTATACATAGCGCGGCTCAGGGAAGCCTTGTGTTTGAGGGGCAAGTCGGTTTCATAAGCCCAAATCATCACACCGCCGTACTTGTTGTCTTTGGCCCACCGGCATTTCTCTGATATAAGAGTGGGGCCGTTAAAGGTGTGCATAGGTCCCTGCGAACCATCATCTTTTTTAAGGCGACAGCTATTTTCATCGGGCTTCATACGCGGGTTCCACCCATAAACACTGGCATAACCGAACTGAGAGGTGAGCTTGCCCTGCTCATTACTGTAAAAGGGTAAGCCAAGTACAATTTTAGGCTTGGGCATGTGGAATTTATTCTGACAAATACCGGCATCTCGCTGAAACAGACGCATGGAGGCATGGTTATCCGGCGTTAAATCATCATACGACATGGTCATGATGAAGTCCAGCTGATCCGTAGTCCAGTAGTTAGGCACCTTGTAGCCGACAGAGGCCGCGATGCTGATGGAGATACCGGAGCCGGAGAGCTCCTCTCGCAAGTCTGCAATAAAGTAGCCCAAATTTGTCCACTGCTCCCAAGAGTCCGGGTACTCCCAATCAATATCAATGCCCTGATAACCACGCGTAATAGCCCATTGAGCCATATTATGAGCCAAGGTACGGCGCGTGTAGGGATCTGCCACGGCGGTGGTCATAGGGCCATCGATATGCCCGAACCCGGCAATGAGTCTGGCTCGGGATTTTGCCTCGGCATGCAAACGCTTGATTTCTTTTAAGGCACCATCTGCTACGGTTTTATCATCAATACCGCCACCGGCCCACTGGTAGCTGATATTTCCGTCTGCCGTTACACTATAGGCAAAGTGTACAATATCCGTAAAAAGATTAAAGTGAGCCGGGGTAAGGTGAACGGCTTTTTCTGCATTACCCCACCCCTTAACCCAACGCGGGCGGTAATAGGGAACAATGCGGTAAGGGAACGGGTACACGCGGGCAATCACACGCTCTTTTATGCCCTCTGCCAGCACTACTTCGGGGGTAATCACCTTGCCATCTGCCGTTTCTACAGCGGTGCACACAGCGTCAATCTTGGCATTATATTTGGCACTTTTGTCAATATCATAATAAAGCCAAAGGTAGAGCGGTCCATCCCCTAAAACAAACTCCTTTTTAAAATTGATTTTCCCCTTACTAAAACGCCCGGAGGCCTGCTGTTCTATCAACTTGTTGGTATTAATGGTAAAGCCGTTCCACCCACGAGTTGTTCCCAAACGCACGGTTTTGATGGCAGAAACACTCAGTGTTTCTCCCGACGTAAAGCTCAGAGATGTCACCTTTTCCCCGGGTTCACCGGTGAGTTTGAGCTGTAAAACAGGCTGCTGGTTTACACCCTTGTAGAATGTACCATGCGTATATCTTGCTTCAACCTCCAGTGCACCAAGCAGGCCAAACTGAAAGAACAGGAGAGGAATAATAAGGAACCACTTCACGCATGTATTATACATCTTTTGCCCTCCTTTGCCAAGACATAAATTGAAAATAAGTAATAATATATGGCGCACCACATTGCTTACGCAGTAAGCAATGCGAACCCTTCATGTGAGCACTGCGAACCCTTCATGTGAGCACCGCGAACCCTTCATGTGAGCACCGCGAACCCTTCATGTGAGCACCGCGAACCCTTCATGTGAGCTTCGCGAACCCTTCATGTGAGCTTCGCAACCCCTTAAAATAGGCTCGCTGCGCTCACACTGAAATTGACACATGTTGGGGTTTGTGATATAAAAACACCATGAATGATCCGCTCGCCGCATTATCTCTAAAATTTGCAGCCGATATCATACGGTTGTTTGATACTATACACAACAGGGCTAACATCAAAAATCAACTATTACGATCCAGCAGTAGCATAGGTGCGAACATTCACGAAGCCAAGTATGGATACAGCAAAGATGACTTTATATTCAAATTACAACTCGCGTTGAAAGAATGCAATGAAAGTCTTTATTGGTTAAAATTACTCAAAGAATCTGAAACTATCAGCCCGGAACAAGCTAAGGAATTACTGAATATGTGTACAAAGCTTAGATACATGCTGGTAACATCTTTAAACACTTCAAAAAAAAGCAAAACCACCAGTAATGCTTGCGCAACGCACCCTTTTCAAAATAAGTTCACTTCGTTCACATGAAGGGTCGGCCATGCCGACATGAAAGGTTCGCTTTCGCTCACATGAAGAGCCGACTACGCCGGCATGAAGGGTTCGCTGCGCTCACACTGACTATTCTCTTTCAAAATAAGTTCTCTTCGTTCACACTGTAAAAACATTAGCGCAAGAAGAAGCGCAATATTTTTTCTGCAAATTTTGAATACGGATGATAGCGGAACGGCAGGTCAAGCCAATTGGCCTTGGAAAGCACGGATTTATAGTGGGTAAAAGTATCAAAACCGGCCTTGCCATGGTAAGAGCCCATACCGCTATCACCAATACCGCCAAAGGGAAGCCCATGCACGGCAAGGTGAATGATGGTATCATTGATGCACCCACCACCAAAGGAAAGATGATGCGAGAAGCGCTGTTTTGTAGCGGAATCCGTGCTGAAAAGATAAGAGGCCAGCGGGCGGGGGCGACTGAGCACAAACTGCTCTACCTCCTCCCAAGTATCCCAGGTGAGGATGGGGAGCACCGGGCCGAAGATTTCCTGCTGCATGGAGGCGGAGGAGGGAGAAACAGCGTCCAACACCGTGGGTTCAATGCGCAGCGTGGCGGGGTCTCCCTTGCCGCCAACCACGGGCGTGGCGTCTTGCATGAGGTCCATCAGGCGGTCGAAATGGCGCTTGCAGATAATGTGGGTAAACTCCTCGTTTTTAAGCGGTTCTTCACCCAACATTTCTTTAACGGCCTTGCGGTACTCCTCCACAAAGGCAGCCTTCACGCTGTGGTGAATAAAGAGGTAATCCGGGGCCACGCAGGTTTGCCCGGCATTCAGGATTTTACCGAAAGCAATGCGGCGCGCAGCTACACGCAAATTGGCGGAGGCATCTACAATACAGGGGCTTTTACCCCCAAGCTCCAGCGTAACGGGGGTAAGGTGGCGAGCTGCGGCATCCATGATAATATGCCCCACCGTCGGGCTGCCGGTAAAGAAGATGTAGTCAAACTTTTGCTCCAAGAGCACCCCGGTAGAGTCTCTCCCACCGAGCACCACATGCACATATTCCTTGGGGTACAGGCAGCTCAACATCTCCGCCAACACGGCAGAGGTGGCAGGGGTCATGGAAGAGGGCTTAACCACACAGCAGTTACCGGCAGAAATAGCGGCCACAAGCGGGTCCAGGCACAGTAACACGGGGTAATTCCACGGGCTCATGATAAGAGCCACGCCGTAGGGATCCGGCACAACACGGCTCACAGAGGGAAACTGAGCCAAGGGGGTATGGACACGGCGGGGCTTGCTCCAACGGCGCAAGTGGCTGATGGTGTGATTGAGAGAGGATGTCACCATGCCAATCTCCGTCATGAAGGTCTCCATGGCGCATTTACCGAGGTCCCTTTGCAAGGCCTCGCAAATGCGGGGCTCCCACTCCTTGAGGGCGGAGCGCAGCTTTTTGAGGGCCTCGCGGCGGAACTTGACGTCGCGCGTGGCGTGCGTATTAAAAAAACGGCGTTGAATATTGGCTATATTATTCATCATCAGAACGCTGCGTTAAGTATTTCCACAACCTGCTCTACAGTAGCAGCACGGGGGTTAACAATGAGGGCCCCGTCATTCACGGCAAACTCAGCCACCTTGGCAAAAGAGTCTTTGCTCACCCCGGCAGCACTAAGGGTAAGGGGCAAGCCACAAGCGGCATTCAGCTTGGTACCCAAGGCTTCAATCGCCTCAATAGCCGCCTCTGCACGCTTATCGGCAGGGGTAGCCATGGCGGTATCCATACCCACAAGCCACGGTAACAGGGCGGCATAATCCCCTGCACTGTGGCTCAGGTTATAACGCATCACATGCGGCAACAAAATAGTCATGGCAACGGCATGCGGCACCCCGCAAACACCTCCCAACGCATGGCCTATGGCATGCACGGCTCCCACCATAGAATTGGAGAAAGCAATACCGGCCATGGTGGAGGCCAAGGCCATGCTGAATCTTGCCTCACGGTTTTTGCCGTTCACGGTGGCCGTTTCAAGGTTTTGAGCAATCAAGCGAATGGCAGCCGTGCCGTATGCCGTGCTCAGGGGATTAGCTTGCAGGCAGGTGCAGGCCTCTACCGCATGGCAAAGAGCATCCATACCCGTGGAGGCGGTAGCCTTGGGTGGCAGCCCCTCTGTCATACGCGGGTCTATCACGGCAACATCGGGCTCTACAAAGGGAGAAAGGAACTCCATTTTCACCCCGTTTTCATCATTTTTAATAACGGCCACCCCCGTGCACTCAGAGCCCGTACCGGCGGTGGTGGGCACCACAACAAAAGGAATATGCCTGCCGTTGGTTACATTCTCTAAACCGCTGATGGAGAAAATATCATCCGTATCTTGAGAGAGCACCAAACGCACCCCCTTTGCGGTATCAATCACAGAGCCACCCCCAATGGCAACAATGGAGTCACAATCTTGCTCCCGATAAAATGCGGCAATTTTATTCACCACAGCCAGTGAGGAATCCACGGGGATATCGGTAAAACAGGCAGCCGGGGTAACCCCCTCTACCTCCATGGCAGAGGTTACCTGTGCCATGGTGCCGATTTTTGCCAGCACAGCATCAGACAACACCAGCGGGCGTTTGGCATTAAGGTGTTGCAGCTCACTGGGTATGCGCTCCAGAGCAAGCTCCCCGCACAACAATTTTACGGCATTTTGAAATTCAAAGTACGACATAGGTATATATTAGGCAGAAATACGATATTTAAAGGTAAGGAATCCCCATGCTATGCGTGCATAGGTACGCAAAAAACACAGCTGCGGGGCGGGTATATCCGTCATGATACGGCGATTAATGATGTTGGGGAACAGGTAAGACTCCACGATGTTAACCAAACGCGCCAAGCGCATGACATCCGCAACCTCCCCCGCCATGGTAAAAGCGTGTGCGGCGTATGCCTGAGCCAGGCCCATTTGCCCCGTGAAAAGGCGGAATGAAAGCGGCATGGATTTGATATGCAGGGTACAGCCGGCTTTTTGCAAACTGCGCACACGGCGCAGCTTGCCGCCCTGCCATATTACATGCAAAACGGGGCCGTTATGCCCGGTGTAGATGGAGTAGCTGAGCCCCTCGGGCATGCGCGCAAACTCCTCTGCCACGCGAGTATCCTGCGATTTCAATTCAACCAGGGCTGCATGCACCACGCGCAGCACAATCCCCACGGTAAGCTTTTGAAAAAAACGCTTCATACGCTGCATTTATTCACCACGCTTGGCAGATGCACGGCGCAGGCGGTCCATCATGGCACAACCCAAGCCGGTTTCCGGCAACTCCTCTGCAACAATCACCTGCACCGCCTCATTTTCATCCATAGCGCGCATCACGGCAAAAAGGCGCACGGCAGCCTCTGCCAATCGCCCGCTACCGGGGGAAAGCGGCATGGTCTCCACCCAGCAATCCTGCGCTGCCAAGGGAGAATCACCCTCATAGGTAATGAGCCCGTAGGCTACGCCCTCCTGCGGGGTGAACTCCTCTTTCGGGTTCCACAGAATCAACGGCTTACATGGTGCATAATGGCTCTTAAGTTGACCGGGTGCATTGGGCAGGGCTTCTTCTGCCGCCGTTTTACCTTTACCGGGTTTAAGCACACGGCAAATACCACGCAGTTTTTCGCGGGTAATGGGGCCCTCTCTCAACAAACGCACGGCAGGCTTACCTTTTTCATCCAAACAGGGCATTAAAATAGTGCTCTCCAAGCCTTCGGAGCATGCTCCGGCATCCAAAATGAGCGGAATTGCCCCACCGAGCTCCTTCATCACAGCCCCGGCACTAGTGGGGGATATATGGCCGAACTTGTTGGCACTGGGGGCAGCGATGGGGCGACCCAATGCACGCGCCACACCACGCATCACCTCATGGCTCGGCACGCGGCATGCCACCGTAGGCAAGCCACTGGTCACAATGTCGGGTATAATCGGTTTGCGCGGCAGCACCAGGGTCATGGGGCCAGGCCAAAATTCTTTGGCCAATTTATCTACCATATCCTGCAGCTCGGCAGGTACATCCGTATAATCCTTAATACCTTTTGCATTGGCAAAATGGCAAATGAGCGGGTCAAAGCTCGGGCGGTCTTTCACGGCGAACACCTCTGCCACAGCTGCCGTATTCAGGGCATCTGCGCCAAGCCCGTACACGGTTTCCGTGGGGATTGCTACCAAGCCACCATCGGCCAATACTGCGGCGGCTTCCTTGTACACTTTGCGGCAGTCCTCCAGCGGGTCTACCTCCATCACACGCGTTTGCATGCGTGCATGTTAGCGTAAAGTTAGAGAAAAGTCAAGGAAATCCCGATTTGATACCGCAAATCGGGATTTCCCTTTGAACGCTTACTGCTTACGAAACAAGAAAGCACTTATGCAGCACTGCCCTTGCGGGGGCGCAGCCCCTTGGGGTAAAGGCTTGCCGGGGCATCCTCCCTGCACTCGTCAAAAGCGCGTGCAGGGTCATTCGGGTAGCGCCGCAGGGCTGCCAGCACTTTTTCTCTGGTGGCTAGTGCCGCTGCCAAAGACTCTTGCTCGCCGCCAAACTGCTTGTCCGAAAAATAGCGGGTAAAATGCATCTGGTTACGGCACAAGGTGACACGCCAGCCTTGGAAGGAGGTGAACTCGTAGGTGAATCGGGTGATGTTGCGTATGGTTTTCATGGCAGGGGCATATTACTATAATTTATATACTATTTCTATATGAATTAGAGATATACATCCAACTTTGCTTGAAGAAGCGGCACAACATGTTAATCTGGGGGAGCCATGAAGCTTAAATCCATCACATTTCGTTGTTCCGAGGCTCAGATGAGCCGCTTGGAGTCCGCCATGAACACCCTTGAGTGCGACAACCGCACCGCTGTATTATCCGACGCATTGGAGACGTTTTTACGCTTTACCGAGCAAGAAGACATCGCCGGGCTTAACCTGTTTGAGCTGGTGAGCAGAATTGATGCAGAGGGCTCTGCCTTAGAGTTTGCCTCACAAGCATAAGCATTATACCACCAACAAATCCCCCACTGTGCAGAGCAAAAGCCACACACAGTGGGGGAAATGCAACACCAAAGTTCACCTATAAGTCGGACAATTACGGTCAATTTACTCCTTATGGCTGTATTGGTAAGTCACTGTTTTCGTTTCACCGGGTTGCACGCAAACTTCCCATACAAACCGGCCATCGGGGTTCTTATAATAATTCGGGGAGCAAGTGGTGGCAGCGGCATCGCTCGCGCTCAGCGGGGTGCCGGACACTTCTTTGGTGATGATGACGTGCATCTCCTTATCGGAGTAATTGGTGAGGCTCAACTTACCCTCCATGGTCAAAACATCACCATTTTCTTTCAGTATCGTTTCAGAGAACTGCACGGGGGCCTGCATAGTTTTATTAAGGCGCACCAAAGTAGAGCCACCATCTGCGGTAAAGGTCATTTCTGTACGGCCTACAAGGCGCCCCTCTGCATAGCAATCCAGCACGCCGCCGGTCCACGGCATTTTCAAGCTGTTGTGAACTTTGACACAATGCCATACTTCATTGGGCGGGGTTATCTCACTGCCGTAATGAGAGCGGCGGCTCTCCTGCCAGCGCTGAATATCGGATTGTGTGGGGATATTCCAAGTATAAACATGACTATAGCCCACCTCTCCACAGAAGAGCTCTCTCGTTACAGTTTGCCCGGTGGCACAACTGAGGTTGGGGATGGCATAGAAGAAGAGGTCCTCAGCCTGCGTTAAGTCGCTTGAATCCGACTTTTTTCCCGTTTGATACCAGCCGCTGATGTTATTAGTGAGGGCAATTTCTCGGCGGCTGCTTTGCGAATCCTCAGAGCTAAGCTCTTTAAGGAAACCGAAGAGGGAATGCTGTTGAGCCACGGGAGACGGCAGCAGGTATTTACCCAAGGCGGGGTAGCCCATCACCAGCTCCAACTGCACATTGTTGAGGTCTGCCAACTCATTCATGATCATCGCCTTGCATTGGAACAGAGCTTTGTCATCGCTCCCCAAATCCATACGATAACTCGGCAGCCAGCTCAAACCGCGGCATAAACCGCTTACTTGCAGCTCTTTTCCGGTGGCGGGGGCATCCAACTCAAATACCAGAGTATTGACTTTTTGCTCGGATGTAGGCAATTGTGGTGTGGGGGTCTTAACCTCCGCATAAAGGATATTTCGCTCTCGCAGTGTAATAAAACCACCGGCTGTACGCAGCTGCACCAAATCAATTTCAGCACGCGCTCTCTGTTTCAGGAGCGATTCAGACACCTCATCCAAGTTGTCATACTCCTGATTTTCTGAAGGCTCCTCCACATTATGTTTCAGAAATGAGCCCGAGGGGAGAGAGGGTTCGGGGGTATGAATGATACCCTCTATCTTCGCCCCATTGGCCAGCACAATCTCTGCCTGCTGCCCCGCGTTGGCCAACAAAAAATCCAACGTACTATAATTTTGTTTGGGCACGTTGCGAGTCACAGTTTCGCTTCTTACCTCCTGCACGTTTGAGCCTTGCGGGGCTTTCCACCAAAAACTTCCCAAAATAGGCACAGGCATACCGGACACCTCCAACTGCGTATCAGCCGTATTAATGTCACCACACAAGCTTACTTGGCTATAGCCATTTTTGAACACGGCAGCTTTAGTCACCCGCATCTGCACCGCCTCCTCAGCCTCAAGCAAAGGTAAGGCACCAACTGCCAACAACATGCTGATAATAGAATATTTCATAATAATAAAGGGTATATGATTCTTGCGTTCTAAACACTATCACAATAACAAACTCGTATCAATCAAAAAAACGCCACATCACTCTTTTTTTTACGTCACCGCTGTGTTTTTTTCTTTTCTCTATGGCAGAGATAGTGTATAAAATAAGCGTATTTCCGCCTTATGCAATCATGTAAGCAAGGCGGAGTCAAAAAAATCTTCAGCAAATACATAATTACAATCAAAAAGATGAGTACATCCTCTTTTCTTCCGGCTCAGTACGCACACCCGTATGAGATAGACCCCAAGTACAGCAAGTCCGTAGCCTACTTCTGCATGGAGTACGCCATTGACAACGTGTTCAAAATTTACTCCGGCGGCCTCGGTTATTTAGCGGGCTCACACATGCGCTCCGCAGGGGCTTTAAAGCAAAACCTGGTCGGCGTGGGTATTCTGTGGTCTTACGGCTACTACAACCAGATTCGCGCAGAAGACGGGTCCATGGCCGTGCAGTACCGCCGCAAAGAGTACAGTTTCCTGGAGGACCACAACATCAAGTTCCTCATTCACATTTGCAACGCCCCGGTATGGGTAAAGGCCTACTACCTGCGCCCGGAAACCTTCGGCACGGCCCCCATGTTCTTCCTGAGCACGGATTTGCCTGAGAACGATGCCGTAAGTCGCTCCATTACACAGCGTTTGTACGACTCCAACCCCATGACCCGAATCTCCCAGTACATCGTATTGGGTCAGGGTGGTGCCCGCTTGTTCGAAGAGCTGGGTGTAGAACCGGAGATTTACCACATGAATGAGGCACACGCCATTGGTGCAGCCTTTAACATGCTGGCACGCAACGGCGGCAATGTGGAGGAGGTGCGCAAGCGTTTTGTGTTCACCACCCACACCCCGGAGGAAGCCGGCAATGAGAAGATGGACATCAACCTGATGGCCAACTTCTCCTTCTTCGACGGCCTGAGCCTGGACCAAGTACGCGCCATGCTCAAGTTGGATCCCAACGAGCAAACCTTCAACTACACGCTGGCAGCGCTGCGACTCTCTCATATTGCCAACGGTGTATCTGAGCTGCATGGCGAGGTATCCCGCCAAATGTGGCAGGGCTACAGCGATATTTGCCCCATCACTCACGTAACCAATGCCCAAAATCTGGAGTACTGGCAAGACCCCGAATTGGCGGAGGCCTTTGCCGCACGAGACAAGCGCGCCTTTGTCAACCGCAAACGCGCCCTCAAGAAGGAGCTGTTCCGTGTAGTGGGTGAGCAAACCGGGCATCTTTTTGACCAGGACACCCTCACCATTGTATGGGCACGCCGCTTTGCAGCCTACAAGCGCCCCGCCCTCATTACGGAGAACCCCGTCATGTTTGAGCGCATGTTGCAGCGCACCAACCGCCCCGTACAGATGATTTGGGCAGGCAAGCCCTACCCCACGGACTTTACAGCGGTGGATATCTTTAACAAGCTCAACAAGCTCAGCGATAAATACCCGCGCTGTGCCGTGCTCACCGGCTACGAGCTGGGGCTGAGCCGCATGCTCAAGAACGGCTCCGATATCTGGCTGAACAACCCCGTCGTAACGCGCGAGGCCTCCGGCACCTCCGGCATGTCTGCCGCCATGAACGGGTCTCTCACCATTTCCACCAATGATGGTTGGGTGCGTGAGTTCGCCAAGGATGGTGAAAACTGCTTCATGATCCCCGAGGCTAAGGCCGGGCTCGCCCCCGAGGCCCGCGACCGCTCCGACCGCGACAACTTCTACAGCGTGCTGGAGTCCAAGGTGCTGCCCTTGTACTACGATAACAAGGAGGCTTGGATTGACCGCGTATTCAACGCCATGGAGGACATCTCCCCCGCGTTCAACTCCGACCGCATGGCAGACGAATACTACACCAAGATGTACAACGCCTGAGCCCACGGCAACCATCAATTCTCAGCCCCTCTCGCCACCACGGCAGGAGGGGCTTTTTACAGATAGCGTATTGTACCCCCTTATAATCGCCTACGCGTGGGAACAATTAGTAAAATGGCAATTTGTAAATACGAATTACGATATACGAAATGGGAATCTCTAAAAACTCTTTCTTTTATCTAAACTGTATGGTATAATAGCGTTATGCGTTTTTCCGGGTTCTTTGATGAGGAGTTTAAATTAGAAAGAATTAGCACTTTAGGCGATCCTTTAGAACGTCTTAACCAGGTAG
>JAFQEF010000069.1 GCA_017399165.1 Akkermansia sp. | reverse complement strand
GTCAATCGGCGTCAATCGGCGTCAATCGGCGTCAATCGGCGTCAATCGGCGTCAATCGGCGTCAATCGGCGTCAATCGGCGTCAATCGGCGTCAATCGGCGTCAATCGGCGTCAATCGGCGTCAAATCGGCGTCAAATCGGCGTCAAATCGGCGTCAAATCGGCGTCAATCGGCGTCAAATCGGCGTCAAATCGGCGTCAATCGGCGTCAAATCGGCGTCAAATCGTCATTCAATGTTTCATTAATTGTGAGAGTCAAAACTTGATTCTGCTATTTTCCATATTCCATTGGCATGAGCACCGATTCGTCGTATAGTGCCTTGTCCTGTAAGAGCTTTGATAATGCGTTGCACGGTACTGCGACTGATATTTAATTGCTCAGCAATTGCTTTTTGGGTAATGGCAGGGGCAGTTTTTATAAGTTTCAGCACTTTTAACTCTGTATCAGTATAGCCGCGAGAAGACTGATTCTGAGTGTTTACTTTTGATTTTGAGGAATCCGGATAGAATGTAACAGTTAAATCTTCTCCCAAAAGGGAGAATTCGGGAATCGGATATTTGTTTTCACTACAATATTTGTTAACATTGTCAATGCCACGCCCCCATGATTCGATGTAACCTGCGCGGAAGAAAGTTTCGGCAATGAGGGGATTATATGGCTTTGATTGATGATGAGTTATAAGACTCTCCTGGGTCCACCCCATGGGAAGTATGCAACAGTTGCTGATTCTCAAACAATCATCATCTACGCGAATTTGAATGGGGGTGCAACCTGCCCAATTATTGTGAACTAAAGCGTTGAATACAATCTCTCTGACCGCTTCGCGCGGGTAGGGGTATCGTTCTACTCGGGTATCTTTGTGGTAGGAAACCGTTGCTTTTAAGTATTTGAGATACAACAAATCAATGACGCGGTCTGCTATCACGAAAAGCGAGCCATGAATCTCGTCATGATACAAAAGGTTGGCCTGCTTATCAAGTCTGCCGATTTTAACATAGCTACCGATTTGGATTTTCTCCGGTTCTCTGTAAAAGAGCATGACAGCGGCGCGGGTTAAGAGCCCGCTTTGAATGAGATGAAGTCTATCGAGTAACTCTATGTTATCGCTGGTAAGTTGCTCGGGGCTCAAACGCTGGCTGCGTTTTGCTTCGCGCTTGAAGATGAAAAAACTCTCATGGTCTAAATCTTCTACATGTATGCTCGGCGCCAAAGCAGCATCCCAATGAGTTCCGTTTTTCCTTAATAGAAAATCATTTAGGGTTGCTCCTTTCAGAATTTGTTTGGTGCTGCCACAGCGGTAATGATATTCACCCTTATAGCTTACGGGGATAGAACTGGGGGCAATGTTGATTTCCAGATAATGCACTCCATGCTGAGATAATAGGTTGACGTCTACCATAATACCGAGAGCTGCAATAACCTTGTTAGGGATATCTTCCATCAACTTGCGGTAATCTTTTGCTCCGGTGACGTTACCGTTGTCATCCAGCCCGATATAAATGCGCCCGCCCTGTGCATTTGCAAAACCGCAAATCCACTTCAAGTATTCATCTCGCCAAGATTGTTTCCACTCGATATTCTGATCTTCCGGCATATATATGATTCCCTATGGGGTAAGATTATCAGTTTAAACGAGAAATGACAAGTCAATTTTACTCGTTTGCAGGGGCAGGTTTATGAAAAACAAGGCGCACGCGGTTGCCCGCATGCGCCTTGTGTGAAAAGGTGGGGTAAAAGTGCCTTAGCCCTGAATAGCCTCGAAAGCCTGCTTGAGGTCGGCGATGATGTCTTCTGCGGCCTCAATGCCTACGGAGTAGCGGATGAGGTCCGGCTTGACACCGGCTTCAATCAGCTGCTCGTCGGAGAGCTGGCGGTGGGTGTGGCTGGCGGGGTGCAGCACGCAGGTACGGGCATCTGCCACGTGGGTGACAATGGCGGTGAGCTTGAGGCTGTCCATAAACTTAATGGCACGCTCTCGCCCGCCTTTGATACCAAAGGTGACCACGCCACAGGTGCGGCCGCCATCGAACTGGCGTTGAGCCAGCTCATAGTATTGGTTGCTCGGCAGCCCGGCGTAGTTGATCCATGCTACATCCTCCTGTTTCTCCAAGTATTCTGCTACTTTTTGGGCGTTTTCGCAGTGGCGGGGCACACGCAGGTGCAGGGTCTCCAGCCCTAGGTTGAGCAAAAATGCATTCATGGGGGAGGGTATGGAGCCCAGGTCTCTCATGAGTTGTACGGTGCATTTGGTGATGTAAGCCCCCTTGCCGAAGGCCTCTGTGTACACCAGGCCGTGGTAGGAGTCATCCGGCTGTGTGAGCCCCGGGAACTTGTCTGCATGGGCAGCCCAGTCAAAGTTGCCGCTGTCTACCACCACACCGCCCACTTGCGTGGCATGGCCATCCATGTACTTGGTGGTGGAGTGCATCACGATGTCTGCCCCGTGTTCAAACGGGCGGCAGTTTATGGGGGTGGCAAAGGTGTTATCCACAATCAGCGGCACACCGTTCTTGTGGGCAATGTCGGCCATCTTGCGGATGTCCAGCACCTGCAGAGAGGGGTTGGATATCGTCTCTGAGAACACGCACTTGGTGTTGGGGCGGAATGCCTTTTGAATCTCCTCCTCCGGGGCATCCTGGTCCACAAAGGTTACCTCGATGCCCAGTTTCTTGAAGGTAACGGCAAACAGGTTAAAGGTGCCGCCGTATATGGCAGAGGTGGAGATGAAGTGATCCCCCGCCTCGCAAATGTTGAAAATGGAGTAGAAGGAGGCCGCTTGCCCCGAGGAAGTAAGGATGGCTGCCACGCCGCCCTCCAGCTCGGCTATCTTTTTAGCCACGCACTCATTGGTGGGGTTTTGCAGGCGGGTATAAAAGAACCCGGCTTCCTCCAAATCGAACAGGCGTGCCATCTGGTCGCTTGTCTCGTACTTAAAGGTGGTAGACTGATAGATTGGCAGCACGCGGGCCTCGCCCTTTTTCGGCTGCCATCCGCTTTGTACGCAAATGGTGTCTCTGTTCATAACGCCCGCAAAAGTAACACATTTGCGCTGCCTCTGCAACATTATACTTTGGCAGCGCGCTTGTTTTTTCGTCAATTCTTTCGGCTTGACAAACGCGGGGCTCTCCTGTATACTCCCCGCCCGTATGGAGAACCAGCCCACCAATTACGATCTCTCGACGCTTGACACGGAGGCCATGCGCAGCCGTCTTTCCGAGCTCGGGAGCTATCTTTGACCTCTCAGCACTTGAAACCAGAGTAGCTGAGCTCGATGAACGCATGAGTGCCCCGGATTTCTGGGATAACCCCACCGCTGCCCGTGCCCTTATGGCAGAGGTGAACCCCCTCAAGCGCCGTTTGGAGCAGTTCCGTGCTCTTGAAAGCGGTTTGGAGGACGTGGAGGTTGCCCTCGAAATGGCTAAGGAAGACCCCGACATGGGGGGCGAGGCCGCCGCAGAGGCCGCCGCTTGGGAGAAACGCCTGGAGGAGTTTGAGCTTATCACCCTACTCAACGGCCCGCACGATAGCTCGGGTTGCTATGTGACCATTCATGCCGGTGCCGGTGGTACAGAGGCTTGCGACTGGGCATCCATGCTGCTGCGCATGTACCTGCGCTATTGCGAGCGCCACGGCTTTAATACCGAGGTAATGGAAAGCACAGATGGTGATGAGGCCGGTATTCGCTCCGTAACCTTCAAGGTGGATGGTGAGTATGCCTACGGCTACCTCAAGAATGAGCGTGGTATTCACCGCTTGGTGCGTATGAGCCCCTTCGACTCCGCCGGTAAGCGCCACACCTCTTTCTGCTCTCTGGATGCCACCCCCGATATCTCCGACGATGTGGAAATTGAGGTGAAGGAGTCCGATGTGAAGATGGACACCTACCGCTCCGGCGGTAAAGGCGGTCAGAACGTGAACAAGGTGGAAACCGCCGTGCGCCTTACGCACCTTCCCACCGGCATTATTGTAGCCTGCCAAACCCAGCGTTCTCAGCTCCGTAACAGAGAAGAAGCCATGCGCATGCTCAAGGCTCGCCTTATTCAGTTGGAGGAAGACCGCAAGCGTGCCGAGGCAGACCGCCAGTACTCCGAAAAAGGTGACATTGCCTGGGGTAACCAAATTCGCTCTTACGTGTTCCAGCCCTACCAAATGGTGAAAGACCTGCGCACCGGTGTAGAGTCCGGTAACATTCAGGATGTGATGGACGGCAACATCGATGCCTACATAGAGGGCATGCTCCGCCACAATATGTAAAGTTGAAAGTAAAAAAGGAGAAAGTTGTAAGGTTTCGCCCGGTGCGGCAGCTCTTGCAGCTTTCTCTTTTTGGCTTGCAATCTTTTTTAACGTGTTATGCTGCAAATCGACGTTCTCACCCTCTTTCCGGAGCTCATCTCCACCCCGCTCTCACAGAGCATCATGGGGCGTGCCGCAGATAAAGGCATTATAGAGGTGCGCGCCCACCAGTTGCGTGATTGGGCTACGGATAAACACCGCCGCACGGACGACTACCTGTGTGGCGGCGGGCAGGGCATGCTCATGAAGTGCGAGCCCCTCTTTGCCGCCATAGAGGAGCTGCGCCGAGAGAACACGCGTGTTATCCTCATGACCCCGCAGGGGCGTGTCTTTGCCCAACCCGTGGCAGAGGAGCTGGCCGCCCCCTGTGTGCAAGGGGAGGATGCCCACTACATCTTTGTTTGCGGCCATTATGAGGGGGTGGACCAACGTGTGATTGACACCTTGGTAGATATGGAGCTCTCCATAGGTGACTATATTCTGACCAACGGCGCCATTGCCGCCGTGGTGGTGATAGATGCCGTTGCCCGCCTGCTGCCCGGTGCCCTGGGGGATGCCCGCAGCAGCGAGGAGGAATCTTTTGCCAACGGCCTGTTGGAGGCCCCCGCCTATACCAAACCCAACGTGTTCCGCGGTATGCCCGTGCCGGAGGTCTTCCTCTCCGGCAACCATAAAGCCATTGCAGAGTGGAAACTCGAGCACGCGTTGCAGCGCACCCGCACCAACCGCCCCGACCTCTATGAGGCGTGGGCGGCAGCTCACCCAGAGCACTTCGCCCCCAAAAAGAAGAAAAAGAAACCCACCCCGCTTACCCATTACAAAAACCGTAAACCTGCGGAGGAGTAAAAGTCAATAGGGGGGGGCGGCAGGCTCTTGCCGATTTGGCGCGAGAACACAAAATAGGATTGCAAAACGGGGTATGTGGTGGTAGACTTGCCTCAGCAAAATACAAGGAGATATAGCTATGGCAGAACGCATACCTGTAAGAAACCCGAACGAGATCAGCAAGCTGCGCAAAGCCGGTGAGGTTTCGGCTCGCATTTTGATGGATTTGATGCCCATCATACGCCCGGGTATCACCACCAAAGAGATTGATGACTACGCGGCAGAGCTTTTTAAGAGAGAGAAGTGCGGCAATGCGTTCTTGGGCTATTATGGGTACCCCGGGCAGTTGTGTATCTCCGTCAATGAGGAAATTGTGCACGGCATTGGCGGCCCGCGCGTGTTGCAGGATGGCGATATTGTTTCTCTGGACTGCGGTGCCATTGTAGACGGCTGGTATGGCGATAATGCCATGACCGTGCCTGTGGGCAATGTAAAAGAAGATGCCAAACGCCTGCTGGCTGTTACGGAGGAAGCTTTGTTCCGGGCCATTGCAGAGGCGCGTCAGGGTAATTCCTTGGCAGAGGTATGCGGGGCTGTGGAGGATTTTGTAAAACCGTTCGGCTTTGGTATTGTGAGAGATTACGTGGGGCATGGTGTGGGCCGCAAACTGCACGAGGAACCGCAAATCCCCAATTACCGCCCCAAATATGCTATGCCCCGCCTCAAACGTGGCATGATTTTGGCTATCGAGCCCATGATCACCTTGGGCAGTTTCCGGGTTAAAGTGTTGGAGGATGACTGGACCGCCGTAACGGCAGATGGCTCTTGGTCTGCCCACTTTGAGCACACCGTGGCCGTAGGCCCGCGCGGTGGAGAAATCCTTACCGAGCGCCCGCGTATTGCCCTGCCCGAGCAGCTGGGGATTACGCTCGCCTGAAATACCGTAGCGGGCGGACCTCCGGCCGCCGCCCCCCACTGCACACAGCCGGCAGTGGATGCAGAAAGCCGCACGCGTTTCTCAACGGGTGCGACTTATAGGTGTAAGTATCAAGTGAGAGAAAAAACTTGCGTTACGGTGCCTGTGTAGCCGGTGCCGTGGTTGTTGCGGCCGGCGGGGTGGGTATGGCTTTGCGTATCAAACGGGCGCATTCTGCGTGGCCGTGCGCCTCTGCCCGCAGCAGGGGTGTCTGTTTGTGGACATCTTGCGCGGTGGGGTTTGCCCCGGCCTCCAGCAGCAATTTCACCACCTTGTTGTGGCCGTGTGCTGCGGCCTCATGCAGCGGGGTTTCTTTGTATTTATTGGCTGCATTAGGGTTGGCCTTTGCGGTGATCAGCATAGAGACCACGGTATCATGCCCGTTGGCTGCCGCCCATGCAAGCGGCGTGGATCCGTAAATCTCTGTAGCATCTACGGTTGCCCCGGCATTGATAAGGTGTGCTACACACTTGCTGTGCCCGTTCGTGGCGGCATTATGCAGCGGAGTGTTGCCGTAGGAGTCCTGCTCGTTAAGGCGGGCTTTTGCTGCCAACAGCAGCTGTAAAATCTCTTCATCCCCATTAATGGCTGCCTCATGCAGGGCTGTAGAGCCTATCTTGTTACTGCGGTTCACATCTGCCCCGGCGGTCAACAGGGCCTTTGTGTATTCCGTGCGCCCGAACTCCGCTGCAATGATGAGCGCCGTGTTGCCCTCATCATCCGTTTTGTTGATGTTGACCCCATTCTCGATGTAGCGCTGTAGCACGGCAACATCGCCTATAATCGCTGCCGTAATCGCATCTGTCACCGCCCCGGCGGCTACCATGGCCTTTACGCATTCCGTGTTGCGCTTGCGGGCCACCCACAACAGCGGGGATTTCCCGTCATCATCCTTCCACCGTACATCTGAGCCCGCTGCCACCAGTGCCAACACGCATTCCGTATGCCCCATTTTGGCCGCCACAAAAAGCGCGGTTTCCCCATCCCGATTCACGGCGTGCACATTTGCCCCATGGCCAATGAGCACCTGCAAACAAGCCTCATGGCCCTCTTGCGCGGCGGCGTGCAGGGCTGTGCCTCGGGTGCGGTAGTCCCTCGCATTGACATCTGCCCCGGCATCCAACAGGGTTTGCATGGTAATGGCATCCCCGCTGTAGGCTGTGGCCACCAGGGTCGAGTTAAATTGACGGCGGGAGATGCCGGCTTGCTCCAATGCGCTGATGGCTGCGGCATCCGGCCCCTGCGCCTCTTCTGTCTCCGGCTCTGCGGGGGCTGCAGGCGGTGTGCTTGCCGTTTGTTGTGCACAAAGCGACATGCTGCTGAGTAATACGGCGGCTGCTTTCAGGTGTGAGAATCTCATGCGGTATCTCCTTCCGTTAATGTTTGGCTGACGGCAAAACGAGTATCTGCCGATACTCTATCAGTATAGAACAAATGTGGCTCGAGTCAAGAAAAATCGAGCACCGCCCCATGTTATTTCATCATTTCAAAAAAAATTACTAAAAAATTTTTTTTGTCAAGAGGCGGAGAAAGTGCTAAATTAAAGTCACTTCAGAACCGGCACTCGTGGAGGCCATAGGGCAGGCGTAGGAGAGCGCTTATTCCACGGTTAAAGTGTGACTCCATACATACCCCCGCTAGTCGGGGGGTAATTTTTTTGGGGAGTCCAAGCTTGACGCCGGGTGGGTAGGGGAGTAGGATAGTGAGTGCAGGGATAGTAAGGAGTAAGAGTTATGGATGCAGGTGCAGGTATGGGAGAGTCGCGCAAGAGGGGGTGGGTAGCGTTGTTGTTGTTGCTGTTGGGCTTTGTGGGGTTGAATGGCATGCAGCGTTTTTATTTGAGACGGGTGTGGACGGGTATGTTGCAGCTGGTAACGCTGGGTGGATTGGGGCTGTGGCAGTTGGCGGATGCCGTGATGCTGGCTTTGGAGGTAATGCGAGACGGCGACGGAAAAAGGGTGAATATGTTTGATGTTTAATCTCTTTGTCAAAAAGTTTTTTCTTGTATCTGCGTGTCATTATTATTTTGTAGACGGACAGAGCGGGGGGAGAGGTCGTTCTTTTTTCTTGTAAGAGGCAAGCAAACCTGCTAGTATACCAGCATGGTACGCAGCATAATATCCGTTCTATTATTGTTGGCCGCCCCGTTTGCGGATGCCGCCCCCAAGAGCAAGGCCCCCCGAACCCTGCCCGGTGGGTGGGTTTATGAATGGGGAGATGAGTTTAACGGCAATAAACTTAACACCAAGAAATGGGCGTATGAGCTGGGGGTGGTGCGCAACCCCGGGGCCTCTCAAGCCTATACTAAAGATTGCGTGAAAATAAAAAACGGTAAGCTTATTCTAAGCTCAAAGGCAGAGAAAACGCCTAACCACACCTACAAAGCAGGAGGCACGCGGTGGATGGAGAAGATAGAGCACCAGCCCTTTGCCAGTGGCTCTGTAACCACGCGAGATGTCAAGCATTTTGAAGCCCCCGGCCGCCTGGAGTTCCGCGCCAAGGTGCCCAAGGGTAAGGGTGTGTGGCCTGCCATTTGGACCATGCACGTCAACAACTACGGCTGGCCTGCCAATGGAGAGATTGATATCTTGGAGCACATCTCCCAAGAGCCCAACACCTGCTACTCCATCTTCCGTTGGGGTAAAAACGGTGGTAAGCAGGAGCACAAGGTGATACGCACCACCAACATACCCGACTACAGCAAAAAGTTTCATACCTACGTGCTGGAGTGGGATGAAAATATCATGCGTATTCTTATAGATGACAAGGA
Source organism: Akkermansia sp. (assembly GCA_017399165.1). Lineage (GTDB taxonomy): Bacteria > Verrucomicrobiota > Verrucomicrobiia > Verrucomicrobiales > Akkermansiaceae > Akkermansia. The sequence goes on along the minus strand of JAFQEF010000069.1, from coordinate 5,856 downwards.
GGTTGGCCGTGTCAACATTGCGGATGCCGACTACCCCAATGGCGACAACCCGCTCAAAACACCGTGCTATATCATCTTGAATACTGCTATTGGCGGGCAGGGTACTTGGCCGGAAAAGGCAGACCCCAAAGATTACCCCGTGCAGTTTGAGATTGACTACGTGCGCTATTATACCAAAAAGTAAGCCCCCCTGCCGTGGCCGGGCATACCCGCTTTTACCGTGGATGTTGATTTGACATATTTAAGCGCAACGGAAAAGCGCATGTATGCCCGGGCACGATTTTACCCGGTGGGGGATGAATACCCCGTGCTGGTAACGCGCCCGCGCAGGTATTTGGTGAGGAAGTCTGATATAGTCGGCCTCATCTGTACATTGGTATGGAACGCCTTTGCCTGCTTTACGTTATATTGCATGGTAACGCAACCGCATATAGAGCGCGCTTGGATAGGCTGGACGGTGGGGATTGTTTTTCTCATTGTGGGGGTGGCCATGGTTGCGCTGTGGGTGTTTTATTTTTTTGTGCCACGCTATACGTTATATGTGTTAACAAACCGACGAGTCATTATTCAGAAACCGTGTTTTTTGAGCCGTACCCCCACCTTGATCTCGTACAAACTGCACCGCAATTTGGTACGCAGTGTGCGCCACGGTAAAGGCGGCGGTGGTGATATTGTCTTTGATTGGGAGGTAGATGCAGATAACCCCCATGCGATTACCCCATGCGGTTTTATGGATATTCCGGACCTCGCCCGTGTGGAAAACGCCATAGATGAACGTGTGGCGCAGATGAAAAAATAGCCTTTTTTGCAGATGGACTTGATTTTGTGCGTGCAATCAGTAAAATATGTTTCGGTATGGAAGAATATGGTATCACGCCTCAAATGCGGGAGCAAATAGATGCAGCGTTAGAGCCGAATGAGCAATTGGAGCTGGTGGCAACCCCTCAATGGCGGTGGATGACCGGGGGCAATGCGTTTTTTACTTGTTTCGGGATTTTTTGGTGGGTGATTGTGGGCCTTGCCTCATTTTCAATGTTGTCACAGCAGTCTGCCCCAACGGTGGAGGCCCTGTTTATGGTGCCGTTTTGGTTGGTGGGGGTGGGTATACCTGTTGGTATTTTGTGGAACCGTGCGCGTGTATTACGCACGGTGTACCTTATTACCAATAAACGGGCGTTGATATTGCGCCCCGGTATTTTCTTTAGGCCTCAGCAGGTAGCTTGGGCCATTACACCGGGTATGGTGCTTGCCGTCAAAGAAAAAGCTGATGGCAGCGGGGATATTGTGTTGGGGTATAAATCTTATCAGGTTAATAACCAACCTGCGCCGGAGGGCTTTTTGAATGTGCCGCAGGTGCAAACGGTATACGCTGCCCTGCAAGCTCAAATGGGGGGAGCCGCCTCTGCCCCGGCCCCGCAGGTGCTGCCCGCTTCCGATTCACCGCCCGACAAAAAGAAAAAATCTTTGGCCACCTGTATTATAGGTGCCGTTTTTGGCGGGGTGGGTGGCTTGTTTTTTGTAGTGGGCTTGCTCATTTATTTGCAACAGCAAGAGGTGTTGCAAAACGGCATCAAAACAGAGGCTGTTGTAGTAAAATTACAGCGTCGCACAAACTCCGATGGCGATGTTTCTTATTACCCCGTGGTGCAATTTACGGCAACAGATGGCAAGCAGCATACGGTGCGCGGTACTTGGAGCAATAATAATGTGCGCAAGGGCGATAAGCTCAATATCTTTTATTTGCCGCAATGCCCGGAGGATTTTGAAATTGAGGGACACTCCGATTTTTTATTGCCGTATGCATTTATGGGTATGGGGGGCTCCTCCTTCCTTATAGGGGTGGGGTATCTTGTTTACGGGCTTCGCCTGCGTAAAAAATAAGTGCATTGCTACCGATTATGCTCACGTTGATAGAAAAAAACTTGCAGCCGGGGGAGGAGGTAACCCTGGTGGTGTTACCCGAGTGGCGCTGGCTGACGCAGCCCAATATCCTGTGTACGCTGGTGGCTGTTCTGTTGTTCTTTGTGGTTGGTAAGGTATCATTTAGTTTGGTGCAAGGTGATATGCAGGCAGACCACATCAGCCTGTTGTTGGCGTTGCTGCCTTTTTGGGGGGCGGCCATTGGCTTGGCCATCAGCCCGTTTTGGCGGCGCAAACGCGTAAAACACACGTTTTATGTCGTGACCACTCGTCGTGCCATTGTGCTGCGCCCCTCTACCTTTCTGTTGGTGCCCGAGCTCCGCACCTGGTCGTTGAATGATGAGTTGATAAAATCCGTATATGCGGATGCCGACGGTATAGGGGATATCATTTTTGACTACCGCAAGGTGCACACCAAACATGGCTTCAGGGATGAGCCCGAGGGCTTTTTGCGCGTGCCCGAGCTTGACCGCGTGCACAAGCTGTTGCAAGAGCAAATAGCCGCTGCTGCCACGGCTGAGCCCTCGCTGCCGGCCCCGTGGAGCACCACCACTTTGCCCCCTGTGCCACCCGCCAAACGCACCTCCTGGAAACACGGTTTTTGGTTGATTACCCCCGGTTTGTTTCTGTGCCTTTTGATGTGGCATGCCAAGCAGCAATACGCGGAGCTGGCGGATAGAGGTGTTACGGTAAATGCCCGGGTGGTGGCAAAAGAAAAGGCAGAAACGCCCCGATTAACGGTTTCTTTTAAGGTAGATAATTTCCCCTACAAGCTTCAAACGATGTCTCACGATGCGGGTAATGTTCGTTACGCTGTCGGGGATGTGGTTAAGGTTGTATACCTGCCCGATAAGGTGCATGTTATCGACTTGAAGTCCCTTTTGGAGGAGAAACAAACGCAGGTGTCTATCCTCTTCTCCCTGGGTGGTGCGTTGATTCTGATAGGTGGCGTGGTGTGCGTTTACCTATACCGCAAAGAGCGCTTCAATGCATGATTGATGCCTGTTGTGTAATGTGGTAAGCCGGCTTTATTACAGGGGGGGCAAGGTAATATGAACACCGGTTGAAAAATGCTCCAAATAAAATACTCATATTATGTGTATTACGTTAAATTTCCCGCAAATCGGGAATAATACTCCCGATTTGCGGGAAATTGTGCTTGACTCATTGATAATAATGTGAGAATATCAAGGGTATGAATACGAGCACTGATACAGGGTACAGAGAACGCAGCATGGAAAACAAAGTGCGGGAATTAAGTCGCAGCTTTGCTTGCATCATGTTGACCGGTGCCAGACAAGTGGGTAAATCAACCCTGTTGAAGCGTATGATGCCGGAGGGTATGCGCTATGTAACGCTGGATGACCCTGAGATGGCGGACTATGCCAAAAAAGATCCTATTGGGTTTATCGATGAGATGGGGGAGCCACTTTGTATAGATGAGGTGCAATATGCCCCGGAGGTGCTGCGTGCCATCAAAATCAAGGTAGATGAAGCGCAGCAGCGCCCCGGTATGTACTGGATGACCGGTTCTCAGCGTTTTGAGATGATGAAGGGCGTGACGGAGAGCCTTGCCGGGCGTGTTGCAATAGTTGATTTATACAGCATGTCCCAGCGAGAGGTGTGCGGGGGAACTTTGTGCCACGAGCCATTTGCCCCGGAATGCGTTAAAAGTTTGGTGCAAACGCAGAATATTTGTGGCTTATCAGAATTGTATCACCGCATATGGCTTGGTGGCTACCCAATGCTTGTAATGAGACCCCAAATGAGTGTGGATGACTATTTTCGCTCTTATGTGCAAACCTATGTGGAGAGAGATGTGCGGGCATTGTCTCAGGTCGGTAATTTAGCTTTGTTCGTGCGGTTAATGCGCTCTGCCGCCATGCGTACAGGGCAGCAGTTGGTATATAGTGATTTAGCCAGAGATGCCGAGGTTTCTTCCAAAACCGCGGCTGCGTGGGTCAGTATATTGCAGGCATCCGGTATTATCTCATTGTTGGAGCCCTATCATGTTAATACCACTAAGCGCTTGGCTAAAACACCTAAACTTTATTTCATGGATACGGGGTTATGCTGCTGGCTGGCCGGCTGGACTAACGCAGAACAACTCAAAAATAGTGCCTATGCCGGTGCTATTTTAGAGACCTGGGTATATGGCCAACTTGTGCGCAGTTTTGCCAATGCCGGGCAACGTCCGTTCCTCTATTACTACAGAGACCGCGATGGGGCCGAGGTGGATTTTCTACTGCTTCAAAATGGGGGGATTTATCCCATGGAGGTAAAGCGCAGCAGCACCCCCTCTACCGCTGATTTAAAGTGGGCTTCGCGTATTCCCACCGGCTTGCATTATGAAATTAAACCCGGTATCGTTTTCTGTACGGCAGAAAAACCTATACCTATGCCGTTTGGGGTATACGGATTCCCTATTCAGGCTTTGTGAGTTAAGTTAAATTTCCCGCAAATCGGGAGCGCTGTTCCCGATTTGCGGGAAATTTGCAATAAAGAACAAAGTATAAAAGAGATACAAAATATGGATTAAGCTTGACAGCCATGGGGAGGGATGAAACGGGCACACTGCATGCAGATGCTTTTGCGGTGGGCTCCCTTGGCTTCCACCGGATTCTATGGGGGAGAGGGCTTAGCCTTTATCCTTGCTTGCGTGCTCAGGGCAAACGCATTAGGAGTATGACACTTTATTCAGATTGACAATTTGAGGACCCGGTTAATTAAATGTGGTAACATGCGGCTGTTCGGAGTAAAATCCGAGCCGACGGAGAGGCTTGTCGAAGTTAGCTACTCTTGACAAGCCGGCTGGGGGTACACCCGTTTAGGGGACAAGGGAAGAAGAACTTCCCGATTAGAAGTATGGGTCACCCCAGCCCCTCCATAGTGGAGGCTCCGCGATTCGTCTCGAATAATTGAAAGGACTAAACGTCCGTAACCGAGAAGGAGACAAGTCATGTTACATCATAAAAAAGAAAAAAGCAAGTCGGTAGAGCCAAAAGAGACGCAGTTCTCCTATATTGGCGTTGATCTTTCACTTCAGAAACTCGATGTATGGATGGAGGGAAAGCATGTGCAATACACTAATACAGAGGCAGGTTTCAATAAATTACTCAAGGCTATACGCAAGAGTAAGAAACCCGTACTGGTAGCATTTGAATCAACAGGTAGCATAAGTATATATTTTGCTGAGCAGCTGGATAGGGAAGGCATAGCACGAGCCTGTCTGAATCCGGCATGGATAAGGCACCACGCCAAGTCCATAGGTCAGGTTGCGAAAACGGATTGCATAGATAGTAAAATGATAGCCCAATATGCTCATATGCATCAAATCCAAGCCGATACACCTATGAGTCCGAAAGTCTTAAAAATGCGGCAGCTACAAAGATATAGAAGCATACTTATCAAACATCGCGCACAATTGAAAGCAACATTACACACTTATCGTGATGACTATGCTATAACGAAAATCATCAAGCAAATCGAGCAATTGAATACGGAAATCAAAGAACTCCAGAAAGCTCTTGAAGATGTAATCAAAAGCGATGAGGAAATGCGAAACCGCTACCGGTTGTACCTTAAAATAGGTGGCATTGGGGAAAAAACGGCAAAGGTACTACTGTGTAATCTTCCGGAATTGGGATATTTGAGCAGAAGAGAACTAGCGGCGTTAGTAGGAGTCGCCCCATTCAATTGGGATAGCGGCAGAAAAATCGGGAAACGTTTTGCCCGCTTTGGACGAAGAGAGGTGAGAACACAGCTATACATGGCAATAGTTTCGATAATGAGAATAGCAGACAACCCTATACATGCATTCTATGATAGTCTGAGGGCTAGGGGTAAGACTCATAAAGTGGCCGCCATAGCAAGCATAAGAAAATTGCTTGTTATCATTAATGCTCAGGTAAGAGATTGGATGGCCGCAGGTATGCC